>JBGPOI010000223.1:0-7570 GCA_041487975.1 Binatia bacterium
GCATGAGCCAACGCCACAAGGTTCAACCTTCATCCGCCTAGCAGCACCTGACGCTGGGGTGGAATGCTACTGGACATTACCGAATGGCAACGAGTGGGGTTGGCAAGCTAAGTTCTTCACCTCTCCTCCCAACGAAAACCATCGGACTACAGCCTTCTTCGATCGGTTTGATGCACGAGTCTTGGAGGTGAAGAAAGCTTGGAGAGAAATCGTATCGGGTTCCGTCAGAAAGGGAGCACCGAGCGAATACGATGCCCTTGAGCAAAGGCTAGTAGCGCTGCTCGACGAGACACGCAAGGCGAAGAAAAACATTGACCCAATAGAATGGAATACGCTGGTAAAGTCATGCGGTACAGTTTACGAGGCGATTAAAACGTGCGCGAGCAAATTAGAAGAAATCGCAAAAGAGAAAAAAGACAGTGAGTCGAAAGAGAAACAACAATGGCAACGAGAAGGCTTGTCCAGCAACGAACGTTCTCTCCGTCACCTCAGAGAAGAGCTTTACGAATTAGCTGAGCCAGCAGAAAGCGATGAAGCCCGACTAACAAATCTTGCATCTCTTCTTCTGATAGGAAATGCTGGAACCGGCAAGACCCATCTGTTTTGCGATGTCGCTGAGCAGCGATTAAAGAATAGGCGGCCGACAGTCCTCCTCTTGGGTGAACAGTTTCGCGACGCTGAGCCCTGGTCACAGATGATCAGCTTGCTCGGACTCTCATGTGATCGACATCAGTTCCTCTGTGCACTCAACGCCGCTGGCGAGGTACGTGATCAGCGATGCCTTATCTTTGTTGATAACCTGAACAAAAAACTCGCACGCCCAGAGCAAGTCGGTTTTAATCCGAAGGCAGAACTCGTCCAGAAGGCTATCGATAAACTTACAGAAACAATGGCGGAGCGATCCGCTTATCGGCTTCCTCATTCAGAAGCTCAAGCCATCGTGGATCAGGTTTTGCCTCCGCCAAACTACGAAGACTCCCTATTCCGACGTCTGATTGTCGAAGGGTTGTTGGCTGAGGACCGGTTCCTCCTACCTGGGGAGGGCAAGCAAAAGTACAAATACGAAGAGGGTATTCGCTTCGCGTACGAGCGCCTTTCCGATCATTTAATTGTTCAACACCTACTAGCAAAACATCTCTCTTCCAAAAGTCCTCAACGTGCATTTAAGCCCGACGGGCCTTTGGGAAAGCTCATAACTGACGAGCGAGCATGTTGGCGTAATCAGGGGGTAATTGAAGCCTTATCGATTCAGTTTCCTGAACGCCTGGGAAAAGAATTAGGCGAGCTTGCCCCCAAGTGTGCGGATTACCGGGCCGTACGTGAAGCATTCGTAGAGAGTCTGCTCTGGCGTTCCCCAGGTTCTATCACACAAGGGACATTGGAATATGCGAGAGCCCATGCCCTTCGGTACAGAGATACCAACGATCAGTTTACACAAGTCGTTCTGACGGTCGCGACGAATCCGGCTCATCCATACAATGCTGACTTCCTTCACCGTAATCTGATGCACCGAAGCCTACCAGACCGAGATGCCTGGTGGTCAATTTTACTGCATGAGCAATACACCTATGGGGATGCAAGTCCGGTCACTCGACTTATCGACTGGGCATGGAAAACAGAGGATAAGAGCTATATCCAGGATGAGTCAATTCGGCTCGCCGGGATCGTCCTCAGCTGGTTTTTGACTACCTCGAATCGTTTTCTGAGAGATCGAGCAACGAAAGCGCTCGTCAGCCTCCTGACGGATCGCTTGCATGTCCTCAGGCAAATCCTTGCTACCTTCATAAAGGTAAACGATCCGTACGTCTCAGAGCGTCTCTACGCTGTCGCGTATGGCTGTGCAATGCGTAGCATGAACCTGAGCGGAATCCGTGAACTGGCGCAGGACATTTATGATCAAATCTTTCGTAAGGGAGCGCCTCCACCCAATATCCTGCTCCGCGATTACGCCAGAGGAGTCGTTGAGCTTGCGTTGCATTACCAGCTTGATCTCAAGGTTGATCCTACAAAGATTAGACCGCCTTACCAGAGTACTTGGCCTAAGAGAATCCCTTCTGCAACCACCCTCAAAAAATTCGGCAAATGGGGGGATGGCATGCCAGTTGAGGAATGGTCTCGGGTGAGTCTTTACGACTCCGTAATGGAGTTCGGGGATTTCGCTCGATACATTATAGGAACGAACACTTCTTTCTTCGAATGGTCATCACGGCCTTTAAGCGGACCTCGAAACCCCACGCGCAAGGAACTATATCAAGGCTTCGTTTCGTCTCTGACCGAACCGCAGAAGTGTGCCCTTGAACGTTACGAACAGGCATACACTAGTGAACATTACGTCTGGGAAAGAGGATATGATTGTTCCATTGAAGACACGATTGGTATTTGTATCCCTTCCGGATACCTTGCCGAACACATGAATCTTCGATGGAACGGCGTGGAAGGAGTCTTTTCCAATTCCGCTGATGAGACGGTGGCGTTCGACCCTTCGGTTCAAGAAAAAGGACCCTCTACTTTGCTCATCCGCAAAGACGTTCTGGTGGATTTTCTGGAGAAAAACGACTTGTCGACAATATGGATTCTCCGAGGAGAGAAAAATGCTTATGGTCATCATCCTTGGGCGGAGCAATTTCTAGGGCGCCTTTATGTCAGTGGAGTTTATCGCCTCTCAAAGGGAGACAAGGCCGAAGGGATTCTCAATTCGGTCTTCGAGCCACGTGACTCTCGAAAAGAAAGCCACGCATCAATCAGCTTCTCCCAAGCTAATAACCAATCTAAGAAGTCCCTAAAGACCATTAAAGATCAGGCTGAAAGAAACCCTTCTAACAAAGAGTAGTCGATGTCCATAAAAAATGGCAAAATATCTACCATGAAAACTACCATCGATGCTGCGGGACGTACGGTCATACCCAAAGAGATCCGGCGGGAAGCTGGGCTCAAGCCTGGGACGCCGCTTGAAGTCCGCTGGCGAGAGGGACGGATTGAGATCGAACCCGCACCGTTGCCTGTCAAGCTGGAGCGAAAAGGACGCTTTCTCGTCGCTATCCCGCAGCGAGAAGTGCCTCCCCTTACCCCAGAGACGGTGGAGCGGACCCGTAGAGCACTGCGGCGAGAACGAGCTTCTTCTTCCTGACTCGCATGCTTGGATTCTTACCAGATACGAGTTGCATGGTGGCGGTGGTATGTCCATGGCACACCTATCACATTCGGGCCACACAGGAGATCGAACAACGCCTTCAATGAACGTCATTTCTCAGCCTTCGTGGAGAAAGGAGTAGTCGTTGTTGGTGTTCCCTAGCTATACTTTCGCTTTTATTTCGCCTATCATGCGAGCGATGGAGAATGTGGAATTATGAAGCAGGCAGCGGTGGCGGAAAAAATCCTCGCAACCGACCTCGGTAACGAAGCCGAAGAACGATACCTCAATTATGCCCTGAGCGTCATTACCTCTCGGGCACTACCGGACGTGCGTGACGGCCTCAAGCCGGTGCAGCGGCGTCTTCTCTACGCCATGTTCCAGAACCTGCGTCTGGGCGGCGATGCCCGACCGCGCAAGTCCGCCGCCATCGTCGGCGAGGTCCTGGGCAAATACCATCCACATGGCGATCAGGCAGCTTACGAGGCAATGGTGCGCATGGCGCAACCGTTCTCTTTACGTTATCCCTTAGTGCACGGCGAAGGCAACTTCGGCTCGCTTGATGGCGACAGCGCCGCGGCCATGCGCTACACCGAAGCCAAACTGGCGCCCCTGACCGACGAATTGTTCCGCGATTTGCGCGGTCAGACCGTTCCCTTTCGTCCGAACTACGACGCCACCATCGAGGAACCGGTCGTCCTGCCGGCAGCGATCCCTCAGCTTCTGCTCAATGGATCGAGCGGCATCGCCGTGGGGATGGCAACCAACATCCCGCCCCATAACTTCAGCGAGGTGGTCACTGCACTCGTCGCCATGATCGACGAGCCCGAGATCAGCACGGCGAACCTGCTCAAGTATATCAAAGGACCGGACTTTCCCACCGGTGGAGAGATCCTCACCAGTAAGCGCGAACTGCGCGAGATCTACGAAACCGGCCAGGGCACGATCAAGCTGCGTGGCGAATGGCAGGTCGAGTCGCTGCTGCGTGGCAAACAGCAGGTAGTCGTCACCTCTCTCCCCTACACCGTCAACAAAGCCCAACTAGTGGAAAAGATCGCCGAGTTGGTCGCTGGCCGCAAGCTTCCTCAGGTCATCGACGTGCGGGACGAATCAACCGACGAGGTCCGCATCGTGCTCGAACTCAAGGGTGACGCATCCGATGAGTTGGCCATGGCGTACCTCTGCAAGCACACCCCCTTGCAGACCTCCTTTCCCGCGAACCTCATCTGTTTGGTGCCGACGAGCAATCCGTTGGTCGGCCAGCCGGCGAAAGTCACTCTTCGTGATCTCTGCCGTCATTTTCTCGACTTCCGTCTAGAAGTGGTTACGAAACGGTTCGCGCATGAACTCGACGAACTCGAAGCCCGTCTGCATATTCTGGCCGGTCTCGCCCTGATCGCCGACAGTCTCGACCAGGTAATCCGCCTCATCCGCACTGCCGCTTCGCGCAAAGACGCCCGCGAGAAATTGATGGCCAGCTTTCGTCTGGACGAAGACCAGGCCGAGGCGATCCTGGAAATCCGCCTCTACCAGCTCGCCCGGCTGGAAGTCGAAAAGATTCAGCAAGAGCAGGCGGAGAAGGAAAAACGCGCCGGAGAGCTCCGCACTCTCTTGCACGATGAGAAGAAACGCTGGGCGGTCATTCGCGCCGAACTCCTGGAGCTGGGCAAGCGTTATGGCGACAAACGCCGCACTGCGCTGCGTTCTGGCGAAGAATTGACCTATGATCCTGAAGCCTACATCGTCCATGAAGAGGCGACGGTCGTACTGAGTCGCGACGGCTGGCTCAAGCGGGTGCGGGAATTGAAAGACCCCACCAGTACACGCTTACGCGAAGGCGACGCGATTCGCGCCGTGCTCAGCGGCACGACCCGTGACCGTCTGACCCTGTTTACCAATAAGGGCGTGCTCTACGTGATGAAAGTCTACGATGTGCCCGCCTCGACCGGTTACGGCGAACCAATCCAGACATTTCTCAACTTCCAAGACGGAGAGCGTGTAGTCACGGCGGCGTTAGCGGTCGGAGAAGCGCCACCAACAAATGGCAAAGGCGAAGAAACAGCCGACGGCGTAGAGCAAGGAGAATTGTTCCCTGCCGCAAATGAGGAAACTGCACAGGCAGAACCGCAACCCCAAGCCGACGGCCCGCTCTATCTGCTCGCTACTGCCCAGGGTATGGGATTTCGCTTCCGTCCCAACCTGGAAGAAACTACACGCAGCGGCCGCAAGGTCGCCCGTTTGAGCGATGACGACGAAGTCGTCTCGGTCGAGTTGGTGCACAGTGGCCGGGCGGTGTGCGTGAGCGCGGCCGGCAAGATGCTTGCCTTTCCGGTCGAGGATGTGAGCGAGCTGTCCGGGCCTGGCCGAGGCGTGATTTTGCTGCGCTTGGATGAAGATGATAGCTTAATCGGAGCCGTGACCCCCAGTCCTGGTCAGGGAGTGATCGTGACCAAAAGTGATGGCGACGACAGAGCGGTGCGTTTGAAAGACATCCCGCTTGGCCATCGGGCCGGCAAGGGGCAGCGGGTCATCAAGCGTATGACCCTGGTAAGCGTACGCGGAGTGGTGGAGGAGGAAGGAGTGACCCATGGCAGGGCGTAATAACGGGCTCAACGGCAACAGCTACACGGCGAAGGACATCACCGTTCTGGAGGGCCTGGAGCCGGTACGGAAGCGGCCAGGCATGTACATCGGCGGCGTGGACAGCGCCGGGCTGCACCATCTGGTGTGGGAGATTCTCGACAACGCCGTGGACGAAGCGATGAACGGCCATGCCAGCCGCATCGAGGTCACGCTGCACAGCGACGGCTCGACCGTGACCGTCAGTGACAATGGCCGTGGCATCCCGGTCGATATTCACCCCAAATTCAAGAAGCCGGCCCTGGAACTGATTCTCACGACACTCCACGCCGGCGGCAAGTTCGACGGGCTCAACTATTCCCACTCCGGCGGGCTGCATGGAGTGGGCGCGTCGGTAGTGACCGCGCTCTCCGACCGTCTGGTCGCCCGGGTCAAGCGCGGCGGCGTCGAGTGGGAACAAAAGTTCGCCCGCGGCAAAGTCATTTCCGGCCTGAAAGAAGTCGGGCAGGTCCGCGGCAGCGGCACGATCATCACCTTCCACCCGGACCCGGAGATCTTTCCCTCGATCTCCTTCAAGCCCAACCTGATTGCCGAACGCTTGGAGGCCAAAGCGTACTTACATAAAGGCCTGACCCTGATCTTTCGCAATGAAGCGACCGGCGAAGAGACCAGGTATCATCACCAGGACGGTCTGCGAGCCTACCTGGCCAAGCTCCTGACTGACGGTCAGAAAAAAGCAGTCATCCCGGAGATCTTCACGCTTGAGCGAGAAGACGAGCCGCCGCTGGAGTGCGTGCTTACCTGGACCGAATCGCCGGAAGAAAGTTTCCACACGTTCGTGAACGGCATCCCTACCCCCTTCGGCGGCACTCACGAAGCCGGGCTCAAATCCGCTATTGTCAAGGCAGTGCGCAACTACATCAACGTCCACGACCTCACGCCGAAAGGCTTGACTATCACGGCCGAGGACACACGCGAAGGGGTAGTAGTCGTTCTTAGCCTCTATCTCAAGCAACCACAATTCCAAGGGCAAACTAAAGAAAAGCTCGGCAATCCCGAGGTCACCGCGCAAGTCGATACGCTTATCCGCACCGCGCTGGAAAACTTTCTGCTCCACAACAAGTCACGCGCTGATGCTATCGCTCAGCGCGTGATCCTGGCAGCCAAAGCGCGCAGCGCCTCACGGGCAGCGCTGGAGACGGTGCGCAGCAGAGGATCGGTGTCGCACCGGCTGAACCTCCCCGGCAAATTGGCCGACTGCTCTTCGACCAGCCCGGAAATCAGCGAGTTGTTCATTGTCGAGGGCGACTCGGCCGGTGGCTCGGCCAAGCAAGGGCGTGACCGTATTTTTCAGGCGATTCTCCCCTTGCGTGGCAAGGTGCTAAACACCGAACAAGCGTCGTTGAGCAAAGTGCTCACCAACAAAGAGTTAACTGACTTGGTCTCGGCCTTAGGCTGTGGGGTAGACAAGAGCTTCGATGTGTCCAAACTACGCTATCACAAGATCTGCTTGCTGATGGACGCGGACTCGGACGGCAACCACATCTGTACGCTCTTGCTCACGTTCTTCTACCGTCACCTGCTCGACCTCATCCGCGGGGGCTACGTGTACATCGCCCGACCGCCGCTCTACAAAATCGAGATCGGCAAAGAGGTCTTCTGGGCCAACGACGACGCCGAGAAGGAACGCTTCCTGGCTCAGCGCAACGGCCACGCCGGCAAGGTCCAGGTGCAACGCTTCAAAGGCTTAGGGGAAATGAATCCGCCGACCCTCAAAGAAACCACGCTCGATCCGCGCTCGCGTACGCTGCTGCGGGTGACCATTGAAGACGCCGCCCGCACCGAAGCGTCGATCCAGAC
>JBGPOI010000224.1:0-7561 GCA_041487975.1 Binatia bacterium
ACTAACTCATCAAGCTGCACCAGAATTCCGTCCGGGTCACGTAGAAAAGCGCTGTTGAAATTTCCGTCCGCGGTTTTGGTCACAGTCGGAGGCACGACGAAGTCCGCGCCCTTAGCTTTGAGTTCTTCATAAACCTTGGGCAGATCCTGCACCCAGAAGGCGAAATGGTGGATGCCGATCTGGTCCAGCTTTATGGCTTCGCCGCTGACGGGTTTGTCG
This sequence comes from Binatia bacterium, assembly GCA_041487975.1. Lineage (GTDB taxonomy): Bacteria > Desulfobacterota > Binatia > Bin18 > Bin18 > JACQEL01. The sequence continues at coordinate 220 of JBGPOI010000224.1, forward strand.
TTATGCTCAGAAAGGACGAGAAATGCTTCTTCTTTGCCTTTCTTCCAGTACAGCGTGACCACCCGGCGTTCCGCGTGTGGCTCCTTATAAACTGCGGGCAAAACCGTTCCTGTGGTCTTCTGGACCTCGTCACGCACGACCTGGAAGCCGAGCAAGTTACGATAGAAGCGCAACGACTTCTCCATGTCGCGCACCCCGACAGCGATATGAGATACTCCTTTAGTGACCATAATCAGTTCTCCTTTGTCTTTCTCTCTGCCATCGGAGGGGTAGAGAAGTCAAGCGTAACAAGAAACCGGTCAGGGCTCCGCCCCCGGCTGACCCGCCGCCACGACACGGCGAACCGCGTCCACAGGCGAGGGGGAGGTGGGTGTTGTCGAGGAGCGCGCGGGCGATTCGTTAAGAACTTGTTATGACTATTTTCGCAAAGGACCCTCTCTGGGGCGCGCGGACCGAGCGGCTACAGGGAGCATAGGTGGTGGGAAAGCAGCAGAGGGTCGGAGCTTTCACTTCGCCCCGCCCCGCCGTGCGAGGCGATACACTGTCGTACCGCCCCTCGTCACGGCGTTGGTCGCGCGCGTAGGCCTCGGCCCGCTAGTCGTGCAGGCCGCAGGGCGCTGCCCCTTCAATGAGGGAGGTGCACCTTCCGCGCGCAGTTGTCCATCAGGCGGTTCTGCTTGGCGGTGATGAGTCCAGCGCTCTGCAGCGCATCGGCAAGATTCGCCACACAGCTCCGAACTTGCGCGTCTATGACTGCGATCGCCAGACAGTCGGCGATTCGCTGCGCGACGCTACAGCCGACCAGGTCCACCGTGTTGGCGACACTGGTTTTGCAGGTACCGATGAGGACCTCCGCGCCCAGACCGGTGGTGTCAGGGCACTGATCGTGACTGTTGCGCACGCCGTCATGGTCCGTGTCGTCCGCTCGGACTAGGGGAATAGCTGCAAGACTCCCGATCATGACTATTGCCATTGCTATTACCAGTTTTCTCATTTTCATATCTGCTCCCTTTCATCATTGAGCCTTGTCCACTCAGCTCTCGCAAACTAAGAAATCGTACTTTTGCCGGGTTCGTCTCTTTAGTACATGGAAAAGAATATCACCTCCTTCATTGTCACCAGATGGTCGGAAGAGGGACCGAGGGTGAGCCTCCCGCGGGAGTTCGCCCCGCGTCTTTGCCGGCCCGCGTCCGACGCTTCCCCCAGCCGCTCTCTTAGTGACTTCTCCGCTTCCTTCCTTCCCCAGCGCCGGTCCTGCGGAAGCAACTTCAATTTTACTGCCTTCTCGCACTGAATGTCACATGGCATTCGCCGTAGTAGGGGCCGTTGCCATCATGGAGCTGGTCACAAGACGCTTAACCCCTTGTCTCCCTCCCAAGACGCGCCTAATGTTGTCTAAAATGCACTTTACGTCAAGGGAAAAAGGTCTCATTTCACATGTCTTTTTGGGACCATCAGGGGGAGAGGAGAGCAGAAGCGGGAAGAAAAGGTCCTTGCCTTTACCTCTGAGCCATTCCTGCTTGCTCCCTGCTGACGAGCGGTGCAGCGGAAGCTGCCGCTAGTTTTGCCGCCTTCTCGCGCTTGACCTGCTTCTCGTAGCTGATGACTGGGATCAGGGCCAGCGCGCCGAGCGTCGCACCCAGACCCAGCGCAACGAAGCCCCAGAAAAACGAGCCCGTGCGATCATACAGATACCCGAGAACGAGCGGACCAATCACTCCACTGAGCCCACCACACAAGCCACCGATAATGCCCACACTGGTACCGAACACTTCGGCCGGGATGATGTCGAAGAGCAAGACGATGATGCCGTTGAGCGAGGCGGAGTTGAGGAACAACACTGTACTCATCATCAAGATTGTGGTGTTTACCTCCCGACTCCACGCCAGACCGAGGAGGGCAGGGAAGGTGAGAAGCCCTGTAGTCAGCCCAACCAGACTGCGATTGCCGAAGCGGTCGCCCAGGCCTCCAGCCGACCACATCCCGGCAAAAGCGGCGAGATACGGGATGGTCAGATAAATCCCACTGTTCATCACGGTGTAGCCACGCTCCTTGACCAGGTAGCCGGGCAACCAACTCATGTTCGTGAAGTACACGCCGACGCCGAAAAAGGAGGCGATGCACATGAACCAAAACGCACGGATGCCCGCCAGGGCAGCGAGGCGCTGCCGAAACGATAAGGTATTGGCGGTGTCAGCGCGTGCGTCAAACGTGACGCGGTCTTTCGCCAGAGCGGTGTTAAACTGCTCTTTTTCCTGCTCGGGCATCCACGGATGTTCGTGAGGATGATCACGGATGATGAATGAGAAAAGCGCCACCAGACCGAGCGTCAGCAGAGCCGAAGCGTAAAACATCGCCCGCCAGTCCCAGAGCTTGATCAGCCAGCCGACCAACGGCATGCCGAAGGCGACACCCAAATAGACAAAACCGATGAAGATACCGTACCCGCGGCCCCGTTCGGTTGGTAGTAACCAATTGTTCTGTAGCTTGTGCATCAAGTTGGCGGTTGCCCCTTCGGACAGGCCGAACAGCAGCCGCACGATGCCAAACTGCCAGAGGGTGTGACACGCCCCAGTCAAGGCGGTGAGTCCGCACCACAGCAGGATCATCCAAGCACTGAGAGCACGCAGCCGCAGTTGATCGCTGATGATGCCACCGGAGAAGTTGCCGAAGAGGTAGCCCCAGTAATAGATGCTGAGGACGAAGCCCATCTGCATGCCATCGAAGCCCAACTCGTTCATGATGCCCGGCGCTGCGAGTGAGATGTTGACGCGGTCAAAAGCGAGAAAGAATGACCCCAGCCAGATGACGCTCAGAACGAGCAGACGAATACCGCGCATGGTAGCCCCCCTTTTGGCTCGGGGATTATCCTGCGCGGGGGAGGAGAATGTCAATAACGTGAGGGAAAGGCGGCGACGAGGAGGCAGAGAATGATGCGGGGTAGTCCCTCACCCCGGCTCTCTCCCGCTGCGCGAGAGGGAGAAAACCGGCTCACGGCTAGTGGCGCTCTCCCGAAGAGCGCGTCTTTACAAGCCGGTAGGGGGATGAAACAGTAGCAATACATGCTGTTCACGAGGAATCATCCATGCACACACCCGGACTGAAAGCAGAAGGAATTCAGTGGGATCTCAGCGAACTCTACACCGGCCCAGATGATCCGCGCCTCGAGGCGGATCTGGCCGAAGCGCGACGACAGGCCGAGGCATTTGCCCAAACTTACCGCGGGAAGAGCGCCGGCGGTCAGCTCGATGGTCCGGCCTTGGCCCGCGCCTTGGCTGAATATGAAGCCCTTGCTGAACTCGAATATCGACCCTCGTTTTACGCTTCCTTGCTGTTTGCCGCCGACACCCAGAACCTGAAAGTTCAACAACTGGTCCATCGTACACGCGAAGCTGCCACCGAGATTGCCAACCTGCTGGTTTTTTTCGCGCTGGAGTTGATCGCCCTTGAAGAGGCACAACTTGCTCCACTGCTGACCGCGCCGGAGATGGCGGAGTATCGTCACTATCTCGAAGCGCTGCGACGCTTCAAACCTCATACGTTGGGTGAGAAAGAAGAACAAATCCTCAACCAGAAACACCTCACCGGCAGCAGCGCCTTCGAGCAGTTGTACCAGGAACTCACGGGCTCTCTCCGTTTTCGCCTGACGATTGACGGTGAAGAACGAGAACTCACCGATGGCGAGATCATGGCGTTACTGCATTATCCCGATCGCGGCCTGCGCGAGCGGGCCTTCACCACCTTTCTGGAGACCCACGCCAGTCACTCGCTCGTGCTCACCTCGGTCTTCAATAACATCCTGCTCGACCACAAGATCGATTGCGAGTTACGACACTACGACAATTTCGTCATGCCCACCCATCTGGCCAACGAGATCGCGCCGGAGACGGTTGAAGCGATGATGCAGGCGGTGGAGCGGCATTACCCCCTGGCGCAAGAATACTTTCGCCTCAAGGCTCGTTTGCTGGCAGTGGACAAACTCAAAAACACGGACCTGTACGCGCCGATCACAGCCGAGGCCGAAGAGCTTCCTTTCTCTCAGGCTCAATCCTTGATCCTGACCGCGTTCGGCCGCTTTAACGAACAGTTTGCCGCGCTCGCCGCGGATTTTTTCCGCAAACGTTGGATTGACGCCGAGGTGCGCGGCGGGAAACGCGGCGGCGCCTTTTGCGCAGCCCTCTCTCCGCGGCACCACCCTTACGTGCTGTGCAGCTACAATGGCACTAGCCGTGATGTCTCCACCGTAGCGCACGAACTGGGCCACGGCATTCATTATTCGTTGTCGCGTCGCCAGAAGTTCCTCAACTACGATGCTCCGCTAGTGCTGGCGGAGACCGCTTCGGTGTTTGCCGAGATTGTCCTGACTCGTCACCTATTGGCCGAGACCACGAATCCGGCTGTCCGCCGCGGGCTGCTGTGCGGCCTGCTGGAAGAGATCTACGGCACGGTGTTTCGTCAGACCGCGCTGACTCGCTTCGAGATGGCCGCGCACCGGCAACGACGATCAGGTCAGCTCAGCGCCGATGAGATCGCCGCGTTGTGGTTGCAGGAGCAGGAAAAACTGTTCGGCACGAGTGTGGAGCTGATCCCCGCCTACCGCTGGGGCTGGACGTACATCTCGCATTTCATCCATAGCCGCTTTTATTGCTACTCCTACCCATTTGGTGAGTTACTGACACTGGCGCTCTTTCAGCGCTATCTTGACGAAGGCGAGGCCTTCGTGCCTGGCTATCTGCGTTTGCTGGAAAGCGGCGGTTCTCAACGGCCCGAGCATGCCTTGGCGCAACTTGGCATCGACATCAACCAGCCCGAGTTCTGGCACCAAGGCTTTCGCGTCATCGAGGGGTTTCTCGCTGATTTGCGGCAGACGCTGTGAAACGGAGAAACGGGAGAAGGGGGAAAATGGATAAATGGGGAAAAGGATAAAAGGGGGATTCAAGTAGCATCTCCCTGAAAGATTACCAAACTTGGCACCTGAAACTTGGCACTTGAAACTCTGCCCTCTACAGCCGCTTCTTTGCCTCTAAGTCTTCCACCAGCGTTTTTCCAGTCAGCCAGAAGAACCAAACGGCGGAGAAATTCATGACCACGGCGACGTAGAGTAGCGAATAGCGAATGGCGTCCGGCGTGCCGATCCAGTCGTTGAGGATGCCAATCACCTGCGGGCCCGCGCCCAAGCCGATAATGGTCAAGATGAAGATAAATACTGCAGCGGCCAGGGAGCGCATGGCTGGCGGCACCAAATCCTGGACGATCGAAGCCGCCGGGCCGAACCAGAGGGTACTGAACACAGTGGCCGGCAGGAAGCTCAGCAATGCGAGCCGGTGATCGGCGAGCAGAACGCTTGCGGCATTGAACGGGATAGCCAGCAGCGCGCCGCTCATGCTGACGTATGCGCGTGCTCGGGGCTGGCTCCGCCCCCAGCGATCTGCGATCACACCGCCAGAGAACGATCCCAGGGCACCGCCGCTGGCGGTGATCCAGGACATCCACAACCCCAGTTCTCCAGGGGTCATATGATGGATGCGGACGAAGAATGCCGGTATCCATGCCCCCAGACCATAGCCGGCAAAAGCGATGGACGCCGCCGCGAGACTGATATGGCGTCCCGCAGGAAGCGCGGTGAAAAACTGCCAGGCTTCTCTCAGACTGTACTGACGCGTGCTCACTGGTTGGCGTTCGCTCATGCCGCGCACCGGCTCGCGCACGGTCAGCCGCACCAGCAGCGCCATGGCTATGCCAGGCAGCCCAACAACGAAGAACGCCGTCCGCCAGCCATAGGCATCGTTGATCCACCCGCCCAGCCAATACCCCAGCCCCACGCCGACGGGAACCCCACACGCATATAACGCCAACACCGTGGCGCGTTTCTCCGGGGGGAAATAGTCTGAGAGCAACGCATGAGCCGGCGGGGTGGCGCCAGCTTCACCAATACCCACGCCGATGCGAGCCAGAGCCAGATCGGTAAACCCACGCGCCAGACCCGAGGTCGCAGTCATCACGCTCCAAATGGCGATGCTGATGGCAATGAGGCTGCGCCGCACCCAGCGATCCGCTAATCGTGCGAGCGGCAGGCCAGCAAAGGTGTAGAACACGGCAAAGGCAAAACCGGTGAGGAAGCCCAGAGCGGTGTCGGAGATCTTGAGATCCTCTTTGATCGGCTGAAGCAAAATCGCCAGGATTTGTCGATCGATGAAATTGAAGATATACACCACGAAGAGCACGCCCAAAACGTAGTAGGCATACGGACCACCCACGACTGCCGCTGGCTCGCTTGATGCGTGAGAGGGCTGAGGGTGTTCGCTTTGGGCGGCCGTAGTTTGCATGACATGCTCCTTCCCTTTTCGACAAGAGCCCTCCTTCTCTCGCTCAGCACCGAGGATTTGTCAAGCAATTATTTAGTCCCGAGTAACGAGGACTGAGGACGGAGTTATTTTGCCGCTATATCTTTACCGTTCATTACTCAGTCCTCATCGCTCAGTCCTTTCTCTCGCTGATTGCTGACGGCTGACCGCTCTCATGCTACAGTCGGGCGACCCACACCGCGAAGGAGGAAGCATGGCACGCAAGATCTCGATTGGCATCAATTGGCAGGGACCGCTCGACTACAAAGCGTTACTCGACAAGGTGCAGATTGCTGACGCAGTGGGCGTCCACTCGGCCTGGGTACCCGAGGCCTGGGGACGAGACGCGTTCACCACACTGGCGGTGCTGGCCGATCACACCAAAAACATTCAGCTCGGCACCGCCATCGTCAACACGTACTCGCGCACCCCGGCTGCGCTGGCCCAACACTTCGCCACGCTCGATGAGCTGTCCGGCGGGCGTATGATTATCGGCTTGGGCACCAGCGGACCGCAGGTGATCGAACATTTTCATGGCGTGAAGTTCAATCCGCCGCTGACACGCATGAAGGAGTACATTGAAATCATCAACACGCTCATGCGCAACGAGCCTCTGAAATACAGTGGCAAGCTCTTCAACTTGCAACGTGGCTTTACGCTGCGTTTCACGCCGGTGCGCAACCATATCCCCATCTACCTGGCAACGCTGAACGCCAAAAGTGTGAAGCTCACCGCTGAGCTGGCCGATGGCTGGCTGCCGATCATGATTCCCCTGCCCAAGCTCAAGAGTGAAATCAACGCCGTGCGGCAGATCAGCGTGGCCGCCGGCCGGCCGGCGAACGCCGTGTCGGTGCGCGCTCCTGGCGCGGTGGTAGTGACCAAAAACGTAGACAAGGCCCGGGCCGAGTCCGCCGGTACGCTGGCGTTCTACATCGGTCGCATGGGCACGTTTTACTCCGAGCAACTCACCCGCCACGGCCACGGTGAAGCCGTACAAG
>JBGPOI010000225.1:0-7559 GCA_041487975.1 Binatia bacterium
CTTGTACTCGACGTCGGCTATCTCGCTGAGCACGCAGAACCCATGGGCAAAGCCCGGGGGCACATAAATCTGACGAAAGTTGTCGGCCGACAGCCTTACTCCCACCCAGCGGCGAAACGTGGGCGAACCGCGCCGGATATCTACCGCGACATCGAAGATCTCTCCTTGGAGCACACGCACCAGCTTGCCTTGGGCACGGTGGTGCTGCGCATGGAGCCCGCGCAGCGTGCGGCGTACCGAGTGAGAATAATTGTCCTGGACAAAAATCCCGTTAATGCCCGCCGCGTGATATTTGCCGGCGTGATAGGTTTCCAGAAAGAACCCGCGCTGGTCTCGATAGACAGCCGGTTCGATGAGCACAACTCCTGGTAAATCGGTAGGCAAGACTTTCATGCCCTTACGGCTCCTGTTCCACGATGCGAAGCAAGTATTGTCCGTATCCACTATGCGGCATAGTAGCGGCGATCTCGCAGACCTCGGCTTTGGAAATGTAGCCCATGCGTAAGGCGATCTCTTCGAGACATGCTACTTTGAGCCCTTGCCGCTCCTCAATCGCCTGGATGAATGTTGAAGCTTGCAAGACGGCTTCATGCGTGCCGGTATCGAGCCAGGCAATGCCGCGACCGAGTTTCTCCACCTGTAGTGTCCCTGCATGCAGGTAAGCAAGATTGACATCGGTGATTTCCAGCTCGCCCCGTGCGGACGGTTTGAGGCAGGCCGCAATTTCGACAACCCGGTTGTCGTAAAAATACAGCCCGGTCACGGCGTAGGCAGAACGAGGCCGAACCGGCTTTTCTTCGAGGGTAACGGCCTGCCCTGCAGCGTCGAACTCGACGACCCCATAGCGTTCCGGATCGCGTACCCGGTAGGCGAAGACCGTCGCCCCAGTGGTCTGATGGGCAGCTCGACGTAGGTAGTCAGGGAAGCCATGTCCATAGAAGATATTGTCCCCCAGCGCCAAGGCAACCGATTCCCTGCCAATGAACTCACCGCCGATGAGGAATGCCTGCGCAATCCCGTCGGGCCGCGGCTGAGCCGCGTAGGCGATACGGAGACCGAGGCTACTCCCGTCTCCCAAAAGACGGAGAAAGCCCTCCTGCTCATGTGGAGTCGTGATGACGAGAATGTCGCGAATGCCCGCCAGCATGAGTGTCGAAAGCGGATAGTAAATCATTGGCTTATCGTAAATCGGGACGAGCTGCTTACTCACGGCGCGCGTCACCGGGTATAAACGCGTCCCTGACCCACCAGCAAGAATGATACCCCTCATCGTCCTACCCCTTTCCCCACCTTTTTTTCCCAACCTTCAGGCTGGTAATGGTAAATGGTTTTCGATACCCTCTTGTTCTTGTTGCCATCTGACTGTTAATAGCTGAACGTTTATCTTGAAGGAAGTCGAAGGAACGGGAACGCCCATGTCGCACAATCTTTTCAACACATTACAAACCTTTAGTCCTGGCTCTGGCCGTACAGGGAAGTTCTACTCGTTACCACAATTAGAAAAGGACGGTATCGGACCAATCTCAACGTTACCGGTGAGCCTGCGCATTGTGCTTGAATCCGTCCTGCGCAATTATGACGGCAAAAAAATCACCGAAGCCGACGTGCGCACTCTAGCCAACTGGGGCGCTAAGGCCGAGCGGACTGAGGAGATTCCCTTCGTCGTTGCTCGCATTCTACTGCAAGACTTTACCGGTGTCCCCCTGCTGGTCGATCTCGCGGCCATGCGTTCCGCGGTCGCCCGTCTGGGTAAGGACCCGCAAATCATCGAACCGCTGGTGCCGGTGGATCTTGTTGTCGATCACTCGGTGCAAGTCGATTATGCCGGGACGAGCGATGCCTTGCGGTTAAATATGGAGATGGAGTTCAAACGCAACCGCGCCCGTTACCAGTTCCTCAAGTGGGGAATGCAAGCGTTTGAGAGTTTCAAGGTCGTGCCGCCTGGCATCGGCATCGTGCATCAGGTCAATTTGGAATATCTCGCCCGTGGGGTGCTGGAAAAAGACGGCGTCTATTACCCCGATACGCTCGTCGGCACCGACTCACACACCACTATGATCAACGGTCTTGGCATCGTTGGCTGGGGCGTCGGCGGCATCGAAGCGGAAGCCGGCATGCTCGGTCAGCCAGTTTATTTCCTCACCCCGGACGTGGTGGGTGTACACCTGAGCGGCTCGCTGCGCGAAGGCGTCACGGCAACCGATTTGGTGCTTTGCCTGACACAGAGGCTACGCAAAGCCAACGTCGTCGGCAAGTTTGTCGAGTATCATGGCGCAGGGGCGGCCACTCTGCCCGTGCCCGATCGCGCCACTATCGCCAACATGGCGCCCGAATATGGCGCGACGATGGGATTTTTCCCGATTGACGAGGAAACCTGTACCTATTTCAAGGCCACCGGGCGGACGGACGAACAGGTTGAGACTTTGCGCAATTACTGCAAAGCGCAAGGTTTGTTCGGCATCCCGCGCCAAGGCCAGTGTGCCTACAGCCAAGTCCTGGAACTCAACTTGGCCGACGTGCAGCCGAGCGTGGCCGGACCAAAGCGGCCTCAAGATCGCATCGAGTTGGCGAATCTCAAGCAGACGTTTGGCGAACTCCTGCACCAGCCGGCGAATGAGAACGGCTACAACAAACCGCAGGACACGCTTGGCCAGCGCTTCCCCGTGCCCAACGGTGGCGCGCCTCTGGGCGATCTCGGGCACGGCGACGTGCTGATCGCCGCTATCACTTCTTGCACCAACACCTCGAACCCGAGCGTGATGCTGGCGGCCGGCCTGGTGGCAAAGAAGGCGGTCGAGAAGGGTCTGACCAAACGCCCCACAGTCAAAGCCTCGTTGGCTCCTGGCTCACGAGTGGTGACCGAATACCTGGAAAAGGCCGGCTTGCAACCGTACTTCGATCAGCTCGGCTTCAATCTGGTTGGCTATGGCTGCACGACTTGTATCGGCAATTCCGGTCCGCTGGACCCGCGCATCGAAGAGGTGGTTACGAAAAACGATGTGATCGGGGCTAGCGTTTTGAGTGGCAATCGCAACTTCGAGGCGCGCGTGCACCAAAGCATCAAGGCGAACTTTTTGATGAGCCCCCCACTTGTCGTCGCCTTCGCTTTGGCCGGCCGCGTGAATATTGACCTAACGAAGGAACCGCTCGGTACGGGGAAAGACGGCCAGCCCGTTTACCTGCAAGACATCTGGCCGAGCCTGGCCGAAGTCCGCGACTTGTTGTTCTCCGCGCTCGATCCGGCCACTTACCGCCGTCTGTATGCCGCTTTCAGTGCGGAAAATCCCCTGTGGAATGAAATTCCCAGCAGCGCAGGCGCGGTCTACGAATGGGATTCAGAGTCAACCTATATCCAGGAGCCGCCGTTCTTTGCCCAATTCGACATGGTCCCTGGGACGATCGGGAACATTACCGGAGCACGACCGCTGGCGATTTTTGGCGACTCGGTAACGACCGACCACATCAGTCCGGCAGGCTCGATCAAAGCGACGTCTCCGGCAGGAGTGTATTTACAAGAAAGAGGCGTGACGGTCGCGGACTTCAACAGCTATGGCTCGCGCCGTGGGAACGATCGGGTGATGACCCGTGGCACGTTCGCCAATGTGCGTATCAAGAACCTGATGGTGCCTGGCACCGAGGGTGGCGTAACGACACTTCAGCCAGGCGGCGAACAGGTGAGCATCTATGACGCGGCCATAAAGTATCAGGCTGCCGGGACCCCGCTGGTGATCCTCGCCGGCCAGGAATATGGCACGGGCAGTTCGCGTGACTGGGCAGCGAAGGGCGCGCGGCTTCTCGGGGTAAGTGCTGTAGTTGCGCAAAGCTTCGAGCGCATCCATCGTAGTAACCTCGTCGGCATGGGAGTCTTACCCTGCCAATTCAAGGAAGGCGTGAGCGCTCAGTCTCTCAAGCTTGACGGCAGTGAAGTGTTCGACTTAGTTGGTCTAGGAAATAACCCGAAGCCGCGTCAGGATGTCGCCCTTGTGATCCACCGGGCCAACGGTCGGACCGAGGAAATCCCAGTGACACTTCGGATCGATACCCCGATAGAAATCGAGTACTACCGCCACGGCGGTATTCTGCAGTATGTGTTGCGGCAGTTGCTCGCGCAGGACTGACGGCCTTTCACACTGAGCGTTTTCCTCTTCCCCTCTTGCGGGGGAAGGTCGAGATGGGGGGTTGTTACAGCTCCCGCCCTGCCGGAGGCCCTCTCACTTTGTCCTCTCCCCTTGTGGGAGAGGGAACACCATCCTCACGAATAGGATTTCCTCTAGCCTCCTATTGCGCTTTACCAGCGTGGCTCCTATGATTCCGAGCCACATATGGCCTTCCGGCCCTTTCTTTTCCTCCTTTCCCTGCTCCTCGCGCCGCCTTGGAGCCACGCGGCGGAGGATCTTATGGACCAGTACCTAGCGGTGCCCGGGTCATACACGTTCGTTCGGCGTGCCCCTGAAGGGGCAGTGCCAGACCGAGTCCAGATGACGATTTTCGAAGACTTCTTGTGTCCAGCCTGCTATCACACTGCGACCAAGTTGATTCCCCCCCTCAAAAAGAAATACGGCGACCGCCTTGAGGTTCGCTTTTTCGGCTATCCCTTCATCCACCCACAATCTCGCATGCCCGCCCGCGCCTACGCCATCGCTCAGGAGATGGGGTTAGGCGAGCAAATGCAGCAGGCTTTGTTCCATGCTCGCTTCGAAGAAGAACTTGACACCACAAGTCGTGAGGGGCTGGCCAAGGTGGCAGACAGCATCGGTCTCGCTCCTGAACTCTTTCTTAGCCGCCTGGACAGCGATGGCGGGGACGCTGAAGTCGAGCACAACCTCGCTCAGGGAAACAGCTATCACTTTGATGCGGTCCCGGGCATCATCTTCGATGGCTGGATCAAGGCCACCGAACTGTCTCAGGAAAACCTGGAAACAATTATCGCTGGATTGCTGGACAAGAAGAAGCACCTAGACGGCAAAGCAGCAAAGACCGTTCGTCAGGGAGGGGGGCCCACTCCATGAGTACGGAAGACCGCAGCTATTTGTATCATCTTGGCGAGAAGCTCATTGAGCAGCGCAGGCCGGTCTTGATCGCCGTCACGGTAGTCACCTTGACCTTCGCGATCTTTGCCCTGCGGTTAAGTATGGTGACGCGTTTTGACGAGTTGTTGCCGCAGAACCATCCCTTCATCCAGGTACACAATCAGTATTCGCAAACCTTCGGCGGTGCCAACACCATCACGATTATGCTGGAGGTAAAAGAAGGGACGATCTTCACCAGAGCAAACCTGACCAAGATCTTCGAGATGACCCAGCGCCTGGATAAAATTTACGGGGTCAACCATGACCTGATTAACTCCATTGCTCACCGCACCAATCGTCGCGTACGGGCGCTGAGCGGCGGCATGCAAGTGGTGGAGCCTGTCATGGCCAACGCTCCCAAGAACGACCAGGAAGTCGAGCTGGTGCGGCAGATCGTCCATACGTCACGCAACCTCTATGGAGTGATCGTTTCCCTGGATGAAAAAGCCGCCTTGATTACCGCCACATTCATCGAGGGCCGGCTGAACCACCGCCGCCTGTTCGACGAGGTCTCCCGCTCGCTCGTGGAACCGTATGAAGACGAAAACACCCGGATTTACGTCGCCGGCGAACCCTGGAAGTACGGCTGGGTGTATTACTATGCGCACGAAGTTTTTCTCATCTTCTTGGGCACTGCGGTGCTGATGTGGGGACTGCTTTATTGGTACTTCCGTGATGTCCGCGGCGCCTTGCGACCGACGATCACCGGCGTCATCTCGGCGATCTGGGGGTTAGGGTTCATTGAGTTGATCGGCTTCAGCCTCGATCCTCTTACCTTAGTCATCCCCTTTTTCGTCACCGCCCGGGCGGTCAGCCACTCCGTGCAGATGCACGATCGCTACTACGAAGAGTATAAAAAGGCCAACTGGCAAAAAGAGCCGGCCATCGTTGCCTCCTTCGCCGAGTTGTTTGTCCCTACCCTCTCTGGGATTCTCACTGATGCTTTGGGGCTGCTCGTCATCTTGTTCGTGCCAATCGTGCTCTTGCAGAAGCTGGCGATCAGTGCCGCATTCTGGATCATGGCGATCACCGTCAGTGAGCTGCTGTTGAATCCGATCGTCTACTACTATCTGCGTGAGCCGGATATTCGTGTAGTAGAAGCACGGGAACACGGCCTGTTCAAGCGTTTCATCTACGCGGCAACCGATGCCATCCTCTCCCCTGTAGGCAAAACCCTGACCCTGGTCGGCTGGGGAGTGATTCTGGTTGGGAGCGTGTACTATTGGCAACACCTAGGGGTTGGCGACCCCACCTCGGCAGAGCCTCTATTGCAACGAGATGCTCCTTATAACATTGCCCATGCGCGCATTCAGGAGATCTTTGGAGGGATCGAGCCATTGATGATAGTGATCGAGCGCAAAGGCAACAACTCGGTGGCGAACCCTGAGGTGCTGCGCACGATCGAGAAGTTGCAACGCCATATGGAGCGCGACCCTTCGGTGGGAGCGAGTTTTTCCTTCGTGGACATTCTCCCGGTGGTCAACTCGGCCATCCACGAGCTGGAAGCCAAGTGGGAGGTGCTTCCTCGCACCCCCCGTCAGGTGAGTCTGCTGCTTTCCGCCTACTTCACCGGTACGTCGTATAACGACACCAACCGCTTCATCGATTCCAACCTCAGGGCCGCGCCCATCTGGTTTTACTGTACCGACCACAAAGGCGAGAATATTCGCCGCATCCTCAAACGCGCGCAGGAGTTTATTGAGGCGAATCCGCTCGCAGCCGCACAGTTTCGCCTCGCCGGGGGACGGATCGGTGTCCTCGCCGCAGCCAATGAAGAGTTGCTGAAAAACGACATCCTCGTCAACGTCTTAGGTTTCACCACCATCTTCATCGTCCTCATCATCACCTACCGTTCGGTGCTGGCGGGGATTTACATGTTGATCCCCTTGCTGGCAGCGAATGCCGTCGTCAACGCCTACATGGGTGCGCGCAACATTGGTATCAACATCAATACGCTACCGGTGGTGACGGTAGGGGTCGGTTTCGGAATCGACTACGGTCTCTACATCGTCAGCCGCATGATCGAGGAGTATCGGACCGGCGTGTCCTTACCTGAGGCTATCCGCCTCGCCGTTGCGACCTCGGGCAAGTCGGTCACTTTCACGGCGGTCACGATGATCCTAGGGACTCTGCTCTGGACGCTCTCCCATATCCGTTTTAACTCGGAGATGGGACTTCTCCTGGCTCTGTGGATGGGGGTTAGTTTCTTGGCGACAGTCACATTGCTGCCAGTGATGGTGGTCATGCTCAAGCCGCGTTTTATCCTGCACGAACGAACGGCTTGACAGACGTATCACGAGAAAAAGAGCGTGTGGGAATGAGAAAGGGGAATAGTTGGTCTATTAGTAGAAGGATTGTATCTCTAGCTAAGCTCCTGGAATGCACGAGATTCCCCCCTCCACCAGGAGGTAGGAAAAGCCTCTTATGAGATTATTGACGGAGTGCCCTTTCTTCCGGCATTCTATGGGCATAGAACATAGGAGCTGAAAG
>JBGPOI010000226.1:0-7556 GCA_041487975.1 Binatia bacterium
GATGCAAGAGTTTCAGGAACGCATCCAGCGCTTACTCAAGCGTGACGAGCCCATCGAGTATGTCGCCGAAGCGAAAATCGACGGGGTGGCGATCGAACTGGTGTATGAGCATGGCAAGTTGGTGGTAGGCTCCACCCGCGGCGATGGTACCATTGGTGAAGACATCACCCAGAACCTCAAGACGGTCCGTTCAGTCCCGCTGACCTTGCTGCAGCACGGTTCCCATCCCGTGCCCGTTCGTTTGGAAATACGCGGCGAGGTATTCTTGGCGACAGAGCCGTTTCGCCAGCTCAACCGCGAGCGGGCCGCGGCCGGGGAACCGCTGTTTGCTAACCCTCGCAACGCCACCGCCGGCTCACTCAAGCAACTCGACTCGACGATCACCGCTAAGCGTCCGCTTGATCTGTTCTGCCACGGTCTGGGCCGAGTCGCAGGCGTATCCTTCGCCACACACTGGCAGTTTACTGAGGCCCTGAAAGGTTGGGGGCTCAAGCCTATCCCCCAGCGTCGGGGGTGTCGCAATCTGGACGAGGTCTTTGCTTTTTTCGCCGAGCTGGAGCAACAACGCGACACTCTCCCCTATGAAATCGACGGGGTCGTCGTGAAGGTCAATAGCTTTACGCTGCAACGGCAGCTCGGTGAAATCTCGCGCTCGCCGCGCTGGGCCGTGGCCTACAAGTTCCCAGCCCGGCAGGCCACCACCAAGGTGCTGAATATCGTCCCCCAGGTCGGCCGCACCGGCGTGCTCACGCCAGTGGCGGAGTTGGAGCCGGTGGGGATTGGTGGAGTCACAGTCAAAAGCGCGTCCTTGCACAACATGGACGAGATTGCCCGCAAGGACATCCGCATTGGCGATACGGTGATCGTCGAGCGGGCGGGTGATGTAATCCCTTACGTGGTCAAGGTCATCACCGAAAAACGCACAGGCCGGGAGAAGAGCTTCGTCATGCCGGCTCAGTGCCCGGTGTGCGGCGCTGAGGTCGAGCGAGAAGAAGGAGAAGCCGCCTACCGCTGCACCGGCCTCGCTTGCCTGGCCAAATTAAAAGAGAGCCTCAAGTTCTTTGGCGCCCGTGGCTCGATGGACATTGAAGGCTTCGGGGAAAAAATCATTGACCAGTTAGTGGACAAGGAACTAGTGCATGACGCTGGTGACATCTACCAGCTTAGCAAAGAGCAGATCGTCTCATTAGACCGCATGGCCGACAAATCAGCCCAGAACCTGCTTGCTGCCATCGAGAAAAGTAAAACCACTACTCTACCCCGTTTTATCGCCTCGCTCGGCATCCGCCACGTCGGCGAGGCCACGGCCAAGCAACTGGCCGAGCACTTTGGGGATTTCGCGCACATCAGAAATGCCGGCGAAGAGGAGCTGCAACAGGTCCGGGATGTGGGGCCGGAGGTGGCGCGCAGCATCGCCCACTTCTTCGCGCAAAAGCAAAATCGCCAAGTCATCGACAAGCTCCTCGAAGCGGGGATCCACTTCCCCAAAGTCACAGCCAGGCGCACGGGGAAATTCAGCGGACAGACTTTCGTCCTCACCGGTACCCTCGCCACCATGACACGTCCCGAAGCGCAGAAGCGCATCGAGGCGCTGGGAGGTAAAGTGTCGTCTAGCGTGTCCAGGCAGACCACCTCCGTGGTCGCGGGCGCCGACCCGGGCTCGAAGCTCGATAAGGCCCGGCAGTTCGGCGTGCGGATCCTGGATGAAGAGGAGTTCTTGCGGATGATTGACTAAATCAGACCTGATGAGCGAGGTGAGGAAAACTCACTTCCTGATTCGTCCCTCCGCAGGAACCAGCCTGCGTCGCACGAACGCTCCGCCCTGACATACCAGGCGTTGTGCAGGGCGAGGCGATCTTCTAGACTAGTGAGCTGTGGCGCGGGTCACTCGATCCGTGAGACCATGCAAAAGGGGGACTTATGGCGCAGGAAACCAACGGCAACAAGAAACTTCTCGCCGGCGTGCGGGTGCTCGACTTCACGCAGTATCTGGCCGGGCCATCAGCCACGCGCTTGCTGTCTGACTTGGGGGCGGATGTTATTAAAATCGAACGCGCGCCGGATGGCGACCTCGGGCGCAAGATCCATCTGGTCGAACCGGGGATCAGCGCTTTTTTCCTGGCGGCCTCTGCGGGTAAGAAAAGCGTAGGGGTGGAGTTTAAGAATCCCAAAGGACTGGAGATCGTGCGCGAGCTGGTGCGCCAGGTCGATGTGGCGGTGGAAAACTACAGCCCCGGGATCATGGCTAAGTACGGACTCGACTATAACTCACTGAAAGTGATCAACCCGCGCCTTATCATGTGCTCGGTCTCGGGTTATGGTCAGGACGGGCCGTACTCCCGTCACACCAGCTTCGACATCATCGCTCAGGCCCAAAGCGGCGTGATGTCCATGACCGGCGAGCCCGACGGTCCGCCCGAGTACGTGGGGAACTACTTCGGCGACCCTAACGCCGGCATTCACGGCGCGCTGGCGATCTGTGCGGCGCTGTTTCACCGCGCCATGACCGGCGAGGGGCAATACATCGACGTCTCGCAACTCGAATCGCTGGTCTACCTCGATTACATCAACTTTCCACTCTTCCTGATGAGTCACGGCGCGATCGAACCCAAACGCTTCGGTGGCGACTTCTTCAACATCTGCCCGTACGGAGTGTACAAGGCCAAAAGCGGCTACATCGTTTTTGCCGTGGCCGAGCATCAGTGGGCGTCGTTGGTGAAAGCGATGGGCAAGCCGGAGCTAGCCAGCGATCCGCGCTATGCCACACAGGTGGCGCGCTGCCAGCGCCGACCAGAGGTGCGGAAATACATTGAAGATTGGCTCCAGACCTTCGCCGATGACGAAACTCCGTTGAAGATTTTGGCCGAGGCGCGCGTGCCCACGGCGCCGATTCTCGACATCCCACAAGCGGCGGCGCATCCGCAGATCAAGGCGCGCGAGCTGTTTCAGGACGTCCCGCACCCGATCTTGGGATCCACCCCGATCGCCAAGTCGCCATTTCATCTCTCGACCGCCCCGGTGGGAATTGCTTTTCGTGCGCCGTTCATGGGCGAGCACAATGAGGAGATCTTGCAAAGCCGCTTGGGATACACGCCCGAGCAAGTCGCCGCGCTGTACCGCGCAGGCGCGATCGTGCAGGAAACGAAGGTGCGTGAGTTGCGGGAGACGGGGAAATTAGCGCTGGGGCGATCCTCGTAATCTCCCCGTTGGGAAGAAAGCGAACGAGCTATATGAGGAGCACACCAAGATCTGGAGATACAGATGGGGAAGAACTTTCCAGTGGCACCGCCGGCTCGGCGGTGCGCACCGGCCAGCGGCCGGTGCCACCAACTTCTTCGGATGAATAAAAACTCACCCCATCACCGCCAGGAAGTCTTGCAGGGTTTTGCGACTGAGGTTCAGGTACATGTTGTGACGCTTCTGGTCAGCTAGCTGAGCGAAGGGCCGGTCAGCGTAGTTGTGTCCAGGATACAGGACGGTGTCATCCGGCAAGTTGGCCAGTTTCTGTAGGCTGTAGTACAGGTCCTCGGGACTGCTGCCCGGCAGATCGACGCGACCACAAGAATTAATAAAAAGCGTATCTCCGGCAACTAAGCAGTTTTCGATGAGGAAACACTGCGAGCCGGGAGTGTGCCCAGGAGTGTGAATGAACGTGATCTGAATGTTGCCGACGCTGGTGGTGTCACCACTGTCAACCTTGACGATGTCGGACGCTGACAGCCCGGCCAGACGTGCGAGAAAAGGCGCCTCGGCTTTGTGGATATACACTTTGGCCTTGACCTGCTCCAAGAGCTCAGCCGCTCCCTGGATGTGATGCCCGGCAAACTCACCACCAAGGTGGTCCTGGTGGTAATGGGTGACCAGCGCCTTCGAGATAGTGAACCCGTCCTGTTCAGCAACGCGGACGATGGCAGGAATGTCCCAGGCCGCATCCACCACCAACGCTTCGCGGCTGACCGGGTCGCCAACTAGATAGGTAAAATTCTGCATCGGTCCGATTTCGATTTGTTTGAAATAGAGTGCAGGCTCTGCCATAAATCCGGCTCCCGTTTCTTTACCAACTGCGGAAGTTACTTCGTGCTTCGACAGGCTCAGCACGAACGGTGAGGCAAAGAGGTCACGCCCGAAACCGTTCACCCTGAGCTTGTCGAAGGGTGACATGGCTTTACGTAGTTCGCTTCCCCCGATCGTGTCCGCGCAGCCCCCGCTCCCACAGATATTCCGGTTCTCCCAGGTTTTTACTGAGCCAGCGAGAGAGCACGAAGAGCAGGTCACTCAAGCGGTTGACATACTTCAGCGGGAAAGGACTGATCTCTTCCTCACGAGACAGACGCAAGACTTCACGCTCCGCCCGGCGACACACCGTGCGCGCCTGGTGGAGGAACCCGCCAACCTTGCCCCCTCCCGGCAGGATAAACGAATTGAGTGGCGCCAGGTCTTTCTGCAACTCGTCGATGAGCTTCTCCAAAGCTTTGACCTCATCCTCCCCGACCTTAAACATGCCTTCGTAGGAGAAGTCAGACGGAGTGGCTAATTCGCTGCCCAGGTCGAATAGCTCGTTCTGCAAACGACGGAAGATCTCGTCGAGTCGTTGCGCGGCAGGTAGGCGGTCCTTGAGGTCGTCGTTAAAGACGCGCGCCAGGCCGATGACCGAGTTGAGTTCATCGATGGTCCCGTACGCTTCTATGCGAGCCGCGTCTTTGGCGACCTTCTTGCCGCCGACGAGCTTGGTGAAGCCCTTGTCGCCGGTGCGGGTGTAGACTTTGGTGATGCGAATAGCCATAGCTTTAGCAGTCCGGAGTCCGAAGTCCAGGGCTAATAAGTTTTTAGGTTCTTTCTTTTTGACTCCGAACCCCGGACTGAGAGACCCCGGACTTTTTATGCTTGCAGTCGGCGCGCCAGACCTTCGCTTTCCTGCCAGATCTCTCTGGGCATGCGATCGCCGAATTTCTCGAAGAACTCCTGCTGGCCGACCACCGCTTCCATCCAGCCGGCGCGATCGACCGCGAACAATTCTTTGAGCACCGCCGGTGACACGTCCAGGCCGGTCACATCGATGCCGGTGGGATGAGGAATATAGCCGATCGGCGTCTCGGCCGCACCTACCTCTCCATGCACGCGCGCCAGCACCCAGCGCAACACGCGCAGGTTCTCGCCGAAGCCAGGCCACAGATACTTGCCTTCCTGGCTCATGCGGAACCAGTTCACCCGGAAGACTTGTGGTGGCTGAGTCACGCGTTGGCCCATGCGCAGCCAGTGACCAAAATAGTCGCCCATGTTGTAACCGCAGAACGGCAGCATGGCCATGGGATCACGCCGAACCACCCCGACTTTTCCCGTCGCCGCCGCCGTGGTCTCCGACGCCATGGTCGCGCCGAGAAACACACCATGTTGCCAGTTGAAAGATTGATACACTAACGGAATCAGGCTCGCGCGGCGGCCACCAAACAAAATCGCTGAGATCGGCACGCCATTGGGATTCTCCCACTCCGGGGACATAGACGGACACTGGCTAGCAGGCGTGGTGAAGCGCGAGTTGGGATGCGCAGCCTTGGTCACACTCTCCGGGGTCCAGGGCTTACCTTGCCAATCTAACGCTTCGTGCGGAGGAGGGCCGTCTAGCCCTTCCCAATACGGCGTGTTGTGCGGGGTCAAAGCCACGTTGGTGAAGATAGTATTCTTCTGAATGGTCGCCATGACATTGGGATTGGTGTGTGAGTTCGTGCCGGGCGCCACGCCAAAAAATCCCGCTTCCGGGTTGATCGCCCACAGACGGCCGTCGGCGCCGACGTGCATCCAACAGATGTCTTCTCCTACCGTCCACACCTTGTAGCCCTTCTGGCTGGCTGGCGGCACCAACATGGCCATATTGGTCTTGCCGCAGGCACTGGGGAAGGCGGCGGCGACATAGGTTGTCCGGCCGTTCGGCTCTTCGATGCCAAGGATAAGCATGTGCTCGGCCAGCCAGCCTTCTTCGCGGGCCATGTAGCTACCCAGACGCAGGGCAAAACACTTCTTGCCCAACAGCGCATTACCGCCATACCCCGAGCCGACCGACCAGATCAGGCGCTCTTCCGGGAAATGCATGATGAAGCGGCGCTCTGGGCTTAAATCACCCAACGAATGCAGACCCTTGACATAGTTGTCCGAGGCGCCGAGTCGATCGAGAGCAGCTTTTCCCATGCGGGTCATAATGCGCATGTTGACGACCACATACGGACTGTCTGTGATCTCCACGCCAATCTGGCTGTAGAGAGAATTGACCGGCCCCATGATGTAGGGTACCACATACAGGGTGCGATCTTTCATCACACCGGAAAAGAGCGCGCCGACTTTCTCTTGCGCTTCCGCCGGCGGCATCCAATTGTTGTTGGGCCCGGCGTTCTCTTGTTTGCTCGTGCAGACGAAGGTGAGGTGTTCGGTGCGAGCGACGTCACTGGGGTCACTGCGGTGGAGGTAGCAGCCCGGGTACTCTTTCTGATTCAGTTCAAGCAGAGTCCCGCTCGCGAGCATTTCTTGAATGAGGCGTTGGTATTCGGCTTCAGAGCCATCGCACCAGTGTATGTTCTTGGGGTGGGTGAGCTGGGCGACTTGATCTACCCATTGTTCAACGGGAGTTGGCATAGACAAATCCTCTCTGGCGAAGTCATGCAGAAGAGTGGCGAATGCGCGCCGTTCTAGCCCGTCGGCCGGAGATCGTCAAGGAGAGGAAAGGGGTCAGGTCTTGAATAGCACACGACTCACGCCCCTCGGGTCTCCTGAGGAAAGCGGCTGACCGCCCGGCTGACCGTACTGTAGTGCACCCCGAAATGGCGCGCGATCGCTTTCAAGGTGTAGGCGCCAGAGTGGTACGCCAGCGCCATTGCCCGCGCCCGCTCCGCAGTGTGGCCTTCGTAAAACGCCAGAGGCTTAGGGGGAGTTCGCCGTTGTTCCTGCGGAATCTCGGACAGATCGCGCTCTGGGCCGAGCGTATTCTGCAGCGCGGTCACAAACTCTTCGCTCCCCAGAAAGATCTGCTGCCGTAGCTGGGTCCACACCGACGGCTGCCCGAGGCCCTCTGCCACAAAGGTGGCGTAGCGCTGCCGAGCGAGGTGCGGCCGTTGACTGAACTGACTCCACACCCAGGCCACCTGCAGCCAGCTTGGCGCAGGTGCCAGGCCCACGGCTGCACGATAGCTGCTCCAGGGCCACCTCTCGGGCCGTCGCACAAGCCGCGCCCGCACAGGATTGAGCACCACGTCGCGCAGCACCGCCAGTAAAGACGATTCCCGCTCGACTAAAATTGCCTTGTAGCGCCCTTGGAACACATGCCCTGTCCGGCGATGGCGACGGTTGAAGTGTTGAGTATAGACGCCGTTGAGTTGTCGCATCCCGGCGGCCAGCCGTCCGTCGAGGGTCTCCACCACCAGATGGTAATGATTGTTCATCAAACAGTAGGCATAGCACCGCCAGCGCCACTGCGTGCACACCTGCCCGACCAACGCCAGGAACGTCTCCCGATCCATTTCATCACGGTAGATCTCCTGGCGCGCATTGCCCCGGGAAGTCAGGTGGTA
>JBGPOI010000227.1:0-7556 GCA_041487975.1 Binatia bacterium
CCCACGACATTGAATTGACGGTGGAACAGAGTCACCCGGCGATACGGCCGGGTTGTTGCGCAGCGTTTTCGGTCGATGTCGCCGACGAAGAACGCTTGATCGTCACAGCCGAGGTAGAGCGCCGCTACCAACCGGCGGATCGCAACCCGCAGGATGGGGAAGCGCGCTCTAATCCGAAGCTGCGTCCGCTGCTGGATGTCGAGGCGGTGGTTCGGTCTGTTCGGCGAGCGGTGGCAGAAGAGCATGATGTGCGAGTGGACACGGTGGTGCTGCTCAGGACTGGGCGCATTCCGAAGACTCCCAGCGGCAAGGTTCAGCGCCGTGCTTGCCGGGCTGGCTTCCTGGACGGCACCCTGGATCGGCTCGGTGAGGAGTGAGCGATGGCCGGGAATTCTACAAACAGCGAGTTGCCAAACTTTGTCGATCGGACCAAACGGGACGAACAGGGAAATTCACAAATGGATTCTCGGACCGCAGAAGTCATCCAAGCCTGGTTGGTATCCAAGCTTTCGGAGCGGCTGGGAATCGAGTCTCACGAGATAGATGTCCGGGAGCCCTTCGCCAGCTACGGTCTGGGGTCCACGCAGGCGGTCAGCCTTTCTGGTGAACTCGCAGAGTGGCTTGGACGAAAACTCTCTCCTGCTCTGGCCTATGAGTACCCCACTATCGAGACTCTCGCTCGCCATCTAGCAGAGTCACCGGAGGCGTCGGAGTCAATCCCCTGGGCTGACCAAAACCGGGAGGCAAAAACCGAACCTATCGCCATTATCGGCATCGGCTGCCGGTTTCCCGGCGCTCACGGCCCGGAAGCGTTCTGGCAATTGCTGCGAGAGGGAGTCGATGCCATCACAGAAGTTCCAGCGGAGCGTTTTAATCTTCACGCCTTCTACGATCCAGACCCGGCGACCCCGGGCAAAATGAACACTCGCTGGGGCGGCTTCCTCGATCAGGTGGATCAGTTCGATCCCCATTTCTTTGGCATCTCCCCTCGGGAGGCTTTACGGATGGACCCCCAGCAACGCCTCTTACTGGAGGTGACCTGGGAAGCATTAGAAGATGCTGGACAGGCGCCGGAGCGTCTAACCGGCACCCGCACCGGTGTGTTTATCGGCATCTCGACCAACGATTACAGCCGAATTCAGTTCAACGATCTAAGTTGTATCGATGCTTACGCTGGCACAGGCAATGCCATGAGCATCGCGGCCAACCGTATTTCTTACCTGTTTGATTTCCGGGGGCCGAGTATAGCAATCGACACTGCCTGTTCGTCGTCGCTCGTTGCCCTCCACTTGGCCTGCGGCAGCCTTTGGAACGGAGAGTCCACTCTCGCTCTGGCTGGGGGCGTGAACCTGATCCTCTCGCCGGCGATTACCATCAATTTTACCAAAGCCGGGGCCATGGCTCCGGATGGGCGTTGCAAGGCCTTCGATGCCCGGGCCAATGGCTACGTTCGCAGTGAGGGCGCCGGCCTCGTCGTTCTTAAGCCTTTATCGAGAGCCCTGGCCGACGGTGATCCGATTTATGCCGTGATTCGCGGCAGCGCGGTGAACCAGGACGGACGGAGCAATGGGCTCATGGCTCCGAATCCGCTGGCCCAAGAGGCTGTCCTGCGAGAAGCCTACCGCAGAGCCGGAGTCTCGCCCGGCCACGTTCAATACGTCGAGGCCCACGGCACGGGCACATTCTTAGGCGATCCAATCGAGGCGAATGCCCTGGGCGCAGTGGTTGCCATCGACCGTCCCCCTGGGCGACCTTGCGCCCTGGGCTCGGTCAAAACCAACCTGGGTCACCTCGAGGCCGCAGCCGGCGTCGCCGGCTTGATCAAGGTGGCGCTGGCGCTCAATCATCTGGAGATCCCACCGAGCCTGCATTTTCAGGAGCCCAACCCCCATATTCCTTTTGACGAGCTCCCTCTCCGAGTGCAGACGACGCTGGGTCCGTGGCCTACGGAGTCGGGTCCAGCCCTGGCTGGAGTGAGTTCCTTCGGTTTTGGCGGAACCAATGCTCATGTGGTTCTGGAAGAGGCTCCTCGGTCGAATTCAGAAATGCAGAATGCAGAATGCGGCAGGGAAAATCTGCAATGCGAAATCCGCAATACCAAATCTGCACACCTGCTACCACTGTCGGCACGGAGCCCGGAAGCCCTCCAGTCTCTCGCTCGCGCATACCAAGACTTCCTGGCAACTCCAGAGTCCACACTGTCGCTGCACGACATCTGTTACACCGCCAGCGTGCGGCGCAGTCACCACGACTACCGTCTTGCCGTGACAGGCCACTCGCCGGAGCAACTGACTGAGGGCCTGGAGGCTTTTTTGCGGGGAGAGACTCGTCCCGGTCTGTCTTCCGGCCGCCAGATCTCAGGTCGCCGGAGAAAACTTGTTTTTGTGTTTCCCGGGCAAGGGTCCCAATGGTTCGGCATGGGGCGAAAGCTTTTGCAGCAGGAAGCTGTCTTTCGGGAGGTTGTGGAGCGCTGTGACCGAGCGATGCGACCGTACGGAGATTGGTCTTTGCTCGCGGAACTCACCGCCACTGATGCGGCGCAATCCCGGTTGAACGAAATCGCTATCATCCAGCCGGCCCTCTTTGCGATGCAGGTGGCGCTGGCAGCCTTGTGGCGCTCCTGGGGTATCGAGCCACAGGCCGTGGTGGGCCACAGCATGGGAGAGGTCGCGGCAGCTCACGTCGCCGGTGCGTTGAGCCTGGAAGATGCAGTACGAATCATTTGTTGTCGCAGTGGCTTGGTCAAGTGCACCATTGGGCAGGGAGCTATGGTTACCGTGGAACTTTCCATAGAAGAGGCTCGGCGCGCCCTGGCCGATTACGAAGATCGCGTGTCCATTGCCGTCAGCAATAGTCCCACCTCTACGGTGTTGTCAGGAGATCCGGCGACCCTCGCAGCAATCGTGGATCAATTGCAGCGTCAAGACATCTTCTGCCGCCAGGTGAAGGTGGATTTTGCCTCTCACAGCCCCCAAATGGATCCCTTGCGCGCTGATTTGTTGCAGGCTTTGGCAGGACTACAGCCTCGGCCTGTATCCATGCCCATCTACTCGACTGTGACAGGCAAGGTCAGCAACGGGCTAGAGTTCGAGGCGCTCTATTGGGTGCGGAACCTGAGAGAGCCTGTACTCTTTTCAACCGCGGTTCAACGGTTATTAGAAGATGGGCATGACATTTTCCTGGAAATCAGCCCGCATCCCATTCTGCTCAGCGCCATTCAGCAAGGGTTGCATCACTGCGGCCAAGAAGGCGCCGTGCTCCCTTCCCTGCGGCGTGAGGAAGACGAACACACGGTGATGCTGGGATCCCTGGGCGCGCTTTATACTCTGGGGTACCTGGCGGACTGGAGTCGGATCTATCCGGCCGGAGGTCGGTTAGTTCGACTCCCGGTCTACCCGTGGCAGCGAGAGCGTTGTTGGCTGGAGACCGCGGCAGGGGACACCGACTCACAGGGGGAAAAAATCCCTCGGAGCGGGACAGGGAAGCATCCTCTTCTGGGCCGACATTTCCAATCGGCCCATCCTGCGGGAACCCACTTCTGGGAAGTCTCATTGGACAAGAGGGCCCTGCCTTATCTGGATGACCATCGCATCCAAGGGGTTGCAGTGCTGCCCGCCTCGGCCTATGTGGAGATGGCCCTGGCCGCGGCGGTTGAGGTCTTCGGAGCACAATCCTTTGCGTTAAAGGATATCGAATTTCACCGGGCGCTTTTCTTGCCCGACGGCGGAACCCACACGATTCAGGTGATCCTTTCTCCCGGCGCAGATGGAGCAGCATCTTTTCACATCTACAGTTGCCCGGGAGGCATAGAGCAATCCAGTAAATCATGGACGCTGCATGCAACAGGGAAGGTTTGTCCTCAACCGGATAGCAGTATCTCCCCTGTTGTCAGGCAGGAGACGCTGGCGGAGATCCAGGCTCGATGCTTGGAGCGGGTCTCTGGCCAGGACTATTATGTGAGACTCCGCGAAAGCGGTATCCACTATGGTCCTTTTTTCCAGAGCATCGCCCAGTTGTGGCGGCACAATGGAGATGTGCTGAGTGAAGTGCAGGTTCCTGATGGACCGGATGCGGAGTTTGCTGCCTATCAACTCCATCCGGCGATCCTAGACACCTGCTTACAGGCTCTGGGGGCTGGTGTAGCCGCGGAAGCGAGAGAAAACGGCAAACAAGGCATCTACCTGCCGACCCACATAGACCAGATCCGGGTCCACGGTCGTCCGGGCCTCCATCTATGGAGTCACGCCCGTCTGCAAGAGCGGGACGCTGATGCCATAAAGGGAGAGGTGCGGCTCCTGGATGAAGCTGGACGCGTGGTGGTAGAGACTCTGGGACTCCGCTTCGCATACCTGGGCCACGATACACAGCGCGCTGTTGAGGAGAATCTCGACGACTGGCTCTATGAGTTGCAGTGGCAGCCCAAAGAGCGCCATGGAGGACAAAGAGCCTCGGAACCTTTCTCGCCAGTCAGCCTGGGAAGCTGGCTGATATTTACCGACAGCCGTGGCGTCGGAGAAGCGCTGGCAGCACTGTTAGAAGCACAGGGAGAAAAGAGCATTCTGGTCTCTCGCGGGGAATCGTACGAGCACACGGACAGTGAGCATTTTCGCATCCGTCCAGAACGACCGGAAGACATCCGACAGCTCTTCGAGGTGGCTCTGGTATCCGATCAGCCCGTCTGCCGTAGGATTGTCCATCTCTGGAGTCTTGATGCTTCTCTTCCAGAGGAGACCACCGTGGCCTCTCTGGAGGCAGCGCAGACTCTGGGCAGCGGCAGTGTCCTGCAGTTGGTCCAGGAGCTGGCTCGGGCGCAATGGCGTGACCTCCCTCGCCTGTGGCTGGTCACACAGGGCGCTCAAGCGGCAGGTGAACATCTCCCACCGCTGTCTGTAGCTCAGGCACCTCTGTGGGGATTGGGTCGCGTTATTGCTCAGGAGCACCCTACGCTCTGGGGAGGACTGGTGGACCTGGAACCCAGGACCTCGCTGCGTGACGCTGCTCATCAGTTGTGGGAAGAAATCTCCAGTCCGGATGGAGAAGATCAGCTTGCGTTTCGTCAAGGGCGGCGATACGTGGCCCGTTTGCTGCGCAAGCGCCAATCTGGCATGCAGGGACCTCCCCTCAGGTGGCGGCCTGATGGCAGTTATCTGATCAGCGGAGGACTGGGAGACCTCGGCCTCTTGGTCGCTCGTTGGATGGTAGAGCAAGGGGCGCGGCGGTTGATCCTTTTGGGACGCACGAAGCTCCCGCCACGCTCGAGCTGGAGCTCGGTAGAAACAGGAAGTCGCTTAGCCCAGCAAATCGCCGCCATTCGGGAACTAGAAGCCCTGGGATCATGCGTGCATCTAGCCTCGGTAGATGTGGCGGATGAAAGACAGTTGAGCGCTTTTCTGGACGAGTTTCGCGCTGAGGGTTGGCCGCCGATCCGGGGTGTAGTGCACACGGCGGGAGTGCTGCAGGACGGACTGCTGGTGCAGCTTGATGCCGCTGCACTCAATACGGTTTTGCGGCCCAAGGTGATGGGTGGCTGGCTGCTGCATCGCCTGCTTGAAGATGCTCCCTTGGACTTCTTCATACTCTTCTCTTCCGCGGGTTCCCTGCTGGGCCAGCCTGGTCAGGGGAACTATGCCGCAGCCAACGCCTTCCTGGATGCTCTGGCGCATCGCCGAAGAGCCCAAGGCCAGCCGGCCCTGAGCATCAACTGGGGAGCCTGGGCCGAGTTGGGCTTTGCGGATACGCCTGGGGGTAGGCGCCTTGCCACGCGCCTCGCACGCCTGGGAATTAGGAGCATCGCACCCGAGCAAGCACTGGAAGTGCTGGAACGACTGCTCCGGCAAGGCTCGGCCCAGGTCGTGGCGGTGCCCGTCAACTGGCGGCAGTATCGCCAGTTTTATCCAGCGGGCAGTGAATCACCGCTGCTCTCTCAACTTGCACGTGAGGAAGCCGACATCCCACTGCAAGCGAGCCATCCGGGAGAAAAGAGGGATGCCCTCCTGGCGGCGGAACCAGGGGAGCGCCACCAGTTATTGCAGTCCTACTTGAGTGAGCAAGTGGCTCGTGTGCTCGGGCTTTCCGCATCCAAGCTGGACGTACAGCAACCCCTGAGCAATCTGGGACTGGACTCCTTGATGGCTGTCGAGCTGAAGAACCGGATCGCGGTTGACTTGGGGGTGAACGTACCGATGGTGAAGTTTCTCGAGGGCCTTAGCGTTAATCAGGCTGCAACGCAGGTGCTTGATCAACTGACAGCAGAGGCTTCCACCCCATCGGTGCCTCTTGCCCTGGCAGTTACACCGCGCCAGAGGGAGCAGAAAAACGGCAGTATCAATGAACATCTGTTGGCAAACCTTGATCAGCTTTCGGATGAGGAAGTGGATTCATTGCTCACCGATATGTTGGCTGAAGAGAAGGGTAGTGAATGAGCAGTACCTCCCAGCGAATTGCCGATCTTTCACCAAATGAAAAGCGTGCCCTTCTCGCCCAACTCCTGCGGAAAAAGGCGAGCGAGTCCAAATCATTGTATCCTCTCTCCTATAATCAGCAGGGGATATGGTTCCTGTACCAACTCGCACCGGAGAGCACGGTTTACCATGTCAGTTTTGCCGCGCGCATCTGCTCCGATGTGGACATTCCGGCCTTGCGACGCGCGTTTCAGGCGCTCATTGATCGCCATCCTTCCCTGCGAACTACTTTTACCGTGCAGTCCGGCAAACCCGTGCAACAGGTCCACGAACACCTGAAGGTCCACTTCGAGGAGACGGACGCCTCAAACTGGCGCAGGGATGAGTTGAAAACCCGGCTGGTTGAGGAAGTTCAGCGTCCCTTTGATCTGGAACGAGGACCCGTCCTGCGGGTGAGTCTGTTCACTCAATCGGCACGGGAACACATCCTTTTGCTGATAGTGCATCACATCGTGATCGATTTCTGGTCCCTCGCAGTGCTCCTGAATGAGCTCAGCGTGCTGTACCCCGCGGAAAAGGCCGACGTGCAAGCGGCTCTCCCTCCTCTCGATCTGCAATACACGGACTACGTTCGTTGGCAGAGCGAAATGCTGGCGAGTCCAGAAGGTGAACGGCTCTGGGCATATTGGCAGACACAGTTGGCCGGCCAATTACCCGTGCTCAATCTTCCGACCGATCGGCCTCGACCGCCCATCCAGACCTATGGCGGAGCCGCGCACGCCTTCAAGCTGAACGATGAACTGATCTGGCAGCTCAAGGCGCTCGCGAAGGCCGAAGGGGCGACCCTGTACATGATCCTGCTGGCGGCGTTCCAAGTGCTGCTTTACTACCACACCGGTCAAGAAGACCTCCTGGTGGCTTCCCCCGTGGTCGGCCGGAGTCGGGCCGAGTTTGAAGGGATCGTGGGCTTCTTCGCCAATCCTGTGGTCTTACGGGCGAATCTTGCCGGGAATCCCACATTCCAGGCGTTTCTTAGCCAGGTGCGCCACACGGTGCTCGCGGCTCTCGATCATCAGGATTATCCCACCCTGCTCTTAGTCGAACGACTCCGGCCGGCCCGGGATCCCAGCCGCTCGCCGCTCTGCCAAGTCATGC
>JBGPOI010000228.1:0-7538 GCA_041487975.1 Binatia bacterium
AAACTAAAAGGGCCACGGCCAACCCGTAACGAAGCGTTATTCCCCAGATCGACATAATCATCCACTCCATCAAAGCTGAATGCCTGCCCTACCTGGCCGGTGGCAAACGTCGCACCCTGCAGCACCCCATCATTGACCCCGACACTATCACTCGCATCCCCATTCCCTGGCCACCAGCTAACCAGTCCACTAGGAGGCAGAACGCAGGCTTGCTGCGCCCGTGCGTAGCCCCCAAGCGTAAAAGTTAGGACAAGCGTTACCCCCCCACAGAGCGCCTTGCCCATTGCCCCGGTGGTTGTCACGGTCCCTTCCTTTCCGTCCCGCTTGGGGAACGACAGAGAACGGTTTATTGACGAACTTTCCCTACTACTCCCGCTTTTTTTCGTACTGCCACCCAAACACAAAGGGTCAGCCGCTTACACAGATGGCCTTTCCTGGGGTAACGGTCTCACGCCTCCGTGCGCTTTCCCACCCCGGCTCTCTCTCACAACGAGCACGCGGATTCTACGCTCGTGCCCCACAGGAATCAAGAAAAAGGCCGGACGCTCTTTCTGCTCTCACATAGCGTTTGAGCTACACCAGAAACGGAGGAGGTTAGCGAGAGGCTCTCGGTTCGTCCGTCTGCTTGACAACAGTAAGTCTCTACAAATTTTTGGTGCACGACATCTGGGAGTACAGTGGTCCGGCATCAGGCGGGTGTACACAAAAACGGCATCAGAAGGTTTCAGCAAGATAGACATATAAACGTTCATACGTTTGACTATATTTCTGTCTTATGATATAAGGATCATATGCCAAAGAAACTACCACGACAGCGGGAAGGAGTACTACCAGGGATGCGCAAGATGGTTGTCCAGATCCCCGAAGACTTGTTCAAGGCGCTCAAGATTCGCTCCGTGGAGGCAGACACCACGATGAAAGAGTTAGTGGCAGAAGCCTTACGGCGCTATCTCGGAATTAAGGAAGGGGGTGAGAGCGGGAAACGATAGAGGCCAGAAAGCGGCCACCCGAGGTGTCGTTACCACCCCGAGCGGCCTGGCGGCAGTCAGTCTTGCGGGTACTGAAAGCCGTTCTGTGATTCCTAACCCGCCGGAGGAGATCCGGCAATGACTAGCAGTAACCCTCATCACCCTCTCGTGCTCAGCGTACTTCAGCACGTATCCACCGACCGCCTACAGAGAGCGGTCAACGCCTTGAGTGATGGCAGCCTGCCTGTGACGCTCACTCGGCAGACAGAAGCTGAAATCCGAGCACTGGTGAAGAACGGCGACGGCAAAGAGTACGGAGTGACCATCACTGAAACTGGCGTGTTCTGTTCTTGCCCTGACGCGCTCTATCGTGGGGTGACGTGTAAGCATGCCACCGTCTTGGCGCTGTCGGTTCTGCGAATGCCTCAAGCAGAGCTGCACGCAGCGGAGTCCCAAGAGGCAGACCGCATGCCGAACCTGAAGCTGGCCCGGGTGCGGCCTGGGGTCTGTGGCTAAAAAAAGGAGAGGCCAGGAGAGGAGGAATCTCTCCCTGGCCCTGAAGGAGCAGTATGCGATACGTGATTGCTATCATGCCCTTCCCCACGCAACAACGTGGCCCGCCTGTCTAGCCCTGGAGGCGGAGAGTCGCATTGTTTTCACCACTACACGATGAAGGAGTAACTAATGGCAGACGAAGCACTACAAGCAGAACTCGAACGGCTGCGCGCAGAAAACGCAGCCCTCAAAGCCAGAACGACCAAGGGGGTTTCTCTCAAGGTCAGTGAGAAGGGCGCCGTCTCGGTCTATGGACTCGGGCGCTTTCCCGTCACGCTCTACAAAGAGCAATGGCAAAAGCTGCTGGACATGGCAGATAACATCCGCGCGTTCATCGCAGAGCACGAGGCTGAACTCAAAACGAAGGAGGTCTAAGCATGGCCGTCAAAGTCAAATAGCACAAAGGCAAGTGGTGGGTCTTCATCGACCACAAAGGCAAGCGCAAGGCCCAGTGCATTGGCAGCAAGCGCGCGCCCCCGCCCTGACACTGGCAGTGAAGGGCTAATCGTTTCAACACACGCAGAAAGGAGAACACATGGCAATCTATCAACGTGGCAAGTCCTACTACTACGACTTCGTGCACAAGGGACAACGGTATGTAGGCTGTATTGGCCCGGTCTCACGGACTGTAGCGAAGGAGGAAGAGGCGAGAAAGAAAGCCGCGGTGATCGAAGGGCGGTTGAACCCTGCCAAGGTGCACAAGACGCCCCGGTTCGACGCCTTCGCTGAGGAGTACCTGGAGTGGGTGAAAGCGAATCGCAAGCCGCTGACCTACCTGCAAGCGTGCGTGGTGGTGAAGACGTTGACCGCCACCTTCGGACCGAAAAGGCTCAACGAACTGACAGCCTGGCATATGGAACAGTACAAGAAGGCTCGCAAGGATGCCGGCAGGGCTCCGGCCACCATCAACAAGGAACTGGCCTTTCTCAAGGGCATCCTCAACAAGGCCGTGGCCTGGAAGAAACTGGCCGAACATCCGGGCAAGGACGTGAAGGCGCTACGGATCACCAGCGAACGGACGCGCTTCTTGGCCGAGGAAGAGGAAGCCGGGTTGTTGGCCGTCTGCTCCCCGGCTCTGCAACGCATCGTAGAGGCGGGGTTGCTGACGGGGTTTCGGCGGCAGGAACTCATACACCTACGGCCCGAGGATGTGGACTTCAACCGAGAAACGGTGAGCGTAGCGGCCTGCTATAGCAAGAACGGCGAAAGCCACACCCTGCCGATGGGGGAACGGATGAGAACGGTCCTCCATGAGGCTCTGTCCGTGTGTGGCGGCGCGCCGACGGTGTTTGTGACAAAATCCGGGAGACCCTGGCTCTTCAGGAACTTCTCGTCCGTGTTCAAGAGAGCCTGCCAGCGTGCCGGGATCGCACCGTGCAGCCCGCACACCTTGCGCCACACCTTCGCCTCTCGCCTGGTCATGGCTGGCGTAGACCTCAGAACCGTGCAAGAACTGCTGGGGCATAAGGATATTAAGATGACCCTGCGCTATACCCACCTGTCCCCAAGCCACAAACGGCAAGCGATGGCAGCCCTCGAACAGCGGTTCCCGGCGCAAAAGTCCCATCAATTTTCACAACACCCCGGCAGTGGCCACGTCCAGAGCGTTGCAAAGGTCGTGAATTTTCGCTGAGTTAGTCCCGCTCTGATTCCCACCGTGCCTTAAACTGCCTTGACAAAGCACTTCCGCTCCCTATAGTGGAGCGCGGAAACACCAGGCCTTCTGCATAGATAAAACTGATGAAACGCAAAGAAGAAATGACGTGGTGGGAGCAATTGTACATCCCGGAAATCATCCGTGGACTAACCGTCACGACCTACCACTTCTGGCGCAACCTGTCACTGCACGTGTTGCATGCTTTGGGCTTTGCCATGGACACGCGCGCGGCGTACACGACGCAGTATCCTGAGGAACGCAAGCGCTACCCTGACACGTATCGCGGCAGCCATCGCCTGACGCTGAAAGAGGATGGGTCGGTACGCTGCACTTCTTGTTTCCTGTGCGCAACCGCCTGCCCGGCCAACTGTATCCACATCGAAGCCGGGGAGCATCCCGATCCCAACGTCGAAAAATTTCCGCTGCGCTATGAGATCGATACCCTGCGCTGCATCTATTGCGGCATGTGTGTGGAAGCCTGTCCCTGCGACGCGATCCGTATGGATACCTACGTGCATCCGCGCATCTGGGGATATTCGCGCGTGGACTTCATCGAGACCAAAGAAGTACTGATGGAACGCTCCCGCACGCTCGCGCAGGGCGGACGGGATTCGTTGATGATCCAGATGTTGGAGAGTTACAAGGCGGCAGATGGCTTATAGCTAGCGAGGATTTATGGCTAAGACTTACAAACAGTTGATGGAAGAAGCACGCCAGGCGATCCCCGAAGTGACGATTGACGAGGTCAAGAACCGCGTGGAACGCGGGGAGAAGTGGGCGTTGCTGGATGTGCGCGAACGCGAAGAGTACCGCGAAGGGCATCTCGATGGCGCCCTGTCTTTACCGCGTGGGTTCCTGGAAATGCGGGTCGAGGAAGCAGTGCCGGATAAGAGCGCGCCGGTCATCGCCTACTGCGCCGGTGGCGTGCGTTCGCTGATTGCCGCGCGGACCCTGAAAGAGATGGGCTACGAAAATGTGGTTTCCATGTCCGGTGGGTACACTGCCTGGAAGAATGCTGGTTACAAATGGGTGGCCGATCGTCAGTTCACCCCCGAACAGATCACCCGTTACGCCCGTCACTTCACGTTGCCGGAGGTGGGAGAAAAAGGCCAGGCCAAACTACTTGAAGGGAAAGTCCTCTGCGTTGGCGCCGGTGGCTTGGGTTCGCCCGTTGCGTTCTACCTGGCTGCGGCCGGTGTGGGTACGATCGGCATCATCGACAACGATGTGGTGGACATGAGCAACCTCCAGCGCCAGATCCTCCATACCAACGATCGGATTGGTATGCCCAAGGTGGAATCCGCGCAAAAGACGTTGAATGCCCTGAACCCAGATGTCAAAATCGTGCAGTTCAACGAACGCCTTTCGTCCGAGAACGTGATGCGTGTCATCAAGGATTTTGACATCATTGTGAACGGCTGCGACAATTTCCCGACCCGTTATCTGATTAACGACGCCTGTGTGATGGCCAAGAAGCCGCTGGTTGACGGGTCGATCTTTCAATTCGAAGGCCAGGCGACCGTTTTTTATCCGGGACGTGGGCCGTGCTACCGCTGTCTGTTCCCCGAGCCGCCGCCGCCGGGTGCAGCCCCGAGCTGCGCTGAAGCGGGCGTGCTGGGCGTACTACCCGGGTTAGTGGGGTGTATGCAGGCACTGGAAGCGATGAAGCTCATTCTCGGCGCAGGAAGACCACTCATCGGCCGCATGATGCACTTCGATACGCTCAGCTCCGAGGTGCGGGTGCTGAAGCTGCGGCGTGACCCGAATTGCTTAGTCTGCAGCGATCATCCCAAAATTACCGAATTGATCGATTACGAAGAATTCTGTGGTCTACGCACGGCCAACGCCGCGTAGTCATTGGGGGAGCGCGCGACGCCTTCTACTGTAGGGGCACGGCGCACCGTGCCCCTATTTTTTTGACCACTTCGGAGAGATGAATCGTGACCCAAGAACTCGCCGCTTTGCAAATCGCCGCGCGCAAGCTGCGCATCCATTCGCTGTGTGCAACTGCTGAAGCCGGCTCTGGCCATCCCACTTCCTGTTTGTCGGCAGCCGACCTGGTGGCGGCGATCTTTTTTCACGCTATGCGTTTTGATCCTGCGAACCCAACCAATCCGCATAATGATCGTTTCGTTCTTTCCAAAGGGCACGCCGCGCCGGTTCTGTACGCAGCCTTGGCCGAGGCCGGGGCGTTGCCGGTGGAGCAGTTGAACACCCTGCGCAAGTTCACCAGCGACCTCGAAGGTCATCCGACTCCCCGCGTGCCGTGGGTTGGCGCGGCGACCGGCTCGCTCGGGCAAGGGTTATCGGTCGGCGTGGGCATGGCGCTCAACGGCAAGTATCTTGATAAGCTGAACTCCCGAGTCTACGTGCTCTTGGGTGACGGTGAGACCGCTGAAGGTGGCGTATGGGAAGCCGCTGCCATGGCGTCCTACTATCGCCTCGATAACCTGATCGGCATCATCGACGTCAACGGCCTGGGACAGAGCCAGCGCACCATGTATGACCATGATGTCACGACCTATCAAGCACGCTTCGCTGCCTTTGGGTGGCATACCTGCGTCATCGACGGTCACAACCTGGAGGAAATTCTCGCTGCTCTTGATGAAGCCCAAACAGTGAAAGAGCAGCCGACCATGATCGTCGCCAGAACCCTCAAGGGCAAAGGCGTCTCGTTTTTGGAAGATCGCGACGGCTGGCACGGCAAGCCTCTGAAGAAAGGCGAGGAACTAGAGAAGGCGCTGAGGGAGTTGCCGTTAAATGGCCACAATGAATCGTTGCGCGTGGCCCGTCCTGCGGTGGCTGTGCTCCCTTCTCGCTCTGCCTCAGACCTTGTCTTTCCCGCGCCGAGCTATCCGCTTGGGGAAAAAGTTGCGACCCGCGCTGCTTACGGCACGGCCCTGGCCAAGCTGGGGACGGTCAACCCTCTCGTTGTCGCCCTCGATGGCGATACCAAGAACTCGACCTTTGCTGAGAAGTTCATGGCGGCCCACCCGCAGCGCTATTTTGAGAGCTATATCGCCGAGCAGAACATGGTCGGTGCGGCGGTCGGATTGGCCGCGTGCGGCAAGATTCCTTTTGTTTCAACCTTCGCCGCGTTTCTTACCCGTGCCTTTGACCACATCCGCATGGCGGCCATCTCCGGCGTGGCGATCAAATATGTCGGCTCTCACTGTGGGGTATCAATCGGTGAGGATGGTCCTTCGCAGATGGGGCTGGAAGACCTGGCGATGATGCGGGCGATACCGCACTCAACCGTATTGTATCCGAGCGATGCGGTCTCGGCTGAGCGTCTGGTGGCAGCCGCGGCCGTGCTCAAGGGCACGACCTATATCCGCACCTCGCGTCCGGCCACGCCGGTGCTGTATCCGAATACTGAGGAATTCCCGATCGGCGGGAGTAAGGTCGTGCGTAGCAGTAGCAGCGATCGTTTGACCATTATTGCCGCCGGAGTCACGCTGCACGAAGCCCTTGCTGCTTATGAGACACTCAAGGCTGCCGGGATCTATGTCCGTGTCATGGACGCATACTCGGTGAAACCGATCGATGCGCAGGGCATCTTGCAGGCGGCCGGGCAAACCCGCAACACTATCTTGGTGGTTGAGGATCACTACTATGATGGTGGTCTCGGCGATGCCGTGCTCAATGCAGTAGCTGCACACGGAGTGCGGGTGCACAAGATGGCAGTGACAGACGTGCCCCGCTCCGGCAAGCCCGAGGAGTTGCTCGACGCCTACGGCATTAGCGCGCGACGGATTGTGGAGAAGGTGAGGAACCTAGTGGGGAATTAACCTCGGTTCACCCTTCGACGAGCTCAGGGTGGACGGGTTATGTACTGAGGCATTTGCTGGTTCTCCGTTCGTGCTGAGCTTGTCGAAGCACAAACGCTACTCCTTCCTGAACCCCGCATAAAAAATCGGCCGTCTTTCCTCTCGATACTTCCGCTCGAAGTCGGTCAAGATCGGTTTGCCCTTCCTGGTCACCTGGTCCCGTTCCCAGGGAAACTGGATGAGTTGGGGTATAGTCGCGAACTGCCGCACGATCTCGGCAAAATATTTTTGTACGTCCGAAGCCAGAAAAACAGTCCCGCCCGGCGTGAGGGTTCGTGTCAGCGCGACGGCAAAATCATCGCGGAACAGTCGCCGTCGGTGATGTCGTGACTTCCACCAGGGGTCGGGGAAATACAAGTGGTATGCCGCGACCGAAGCGGGCCAGAGCATGGTCTGTACCAAGCAGGTGATATCGGCGTGAATAACGAGGGCGTTGGTCGGGCCATCGCGTTCAATAAGGGAAGCCAGACGGAACGCCCGACGCTTGGTGAACTCCACGCCAAAGAAGTTGCGTTCCGGGTGGTTCCG
>JBGPOI010000229.1:0-7536 GCA_041487975.1 Binatia bacterium
CGGGCCGAACAGGTCACCGTGGTCAACCCGGGCTCGTGCTCGCAACCGCGTGATCAGGATCGCCGCGGGGCCTACGCCATCTTCGATACGCGGACCCGGGAAGCGACGATTCATCGTTTCTCGCTTGACTGACGCTGCCTATGCGAGCACGGCGTCCACAGGTGCGCAGGGCAAGGCAAACGCCGCCGCGACGCCTGGATGCGTGACCTGGCCGCGGAGCGTATTGAGCCCGCGACGCAGCGCCGAGTTCTCGTGCAACGCTCGCAATCCTTTGTCCGCCAGCTCAATTGCGTACGAGAGTGTGACGTTCGTCAGCGCGAAGGTAGAAGTATGAGGGACGACGGCGGGCATATTGGTGACGCAGTAGTGCACGACTCCCTCTTCGCGGTAGATCGGGTCGTGGTGGGCAGTTGGTCGCGAAGTCTCCGCGCTTCCGCCTTGATCGATGGAGATATCAACGAACGCGGCCCCCGGTTTCATGCCGTGGAAGAGCGCGCGGGACAGCAGCTTCGGCGCCCGTGCGCCCGGCACCAACACGCTGCTGATCGCCAGGTCGGCGGCGGTGACCTCTTCTTCGATGTTCGCACGGTTGGACATCACCGTGGTGACATGTCCGCCCAAGATATCGTGCACATAGCGCAGCCGCGCCGGGTTGACATCAAGGATGCTCACGCGAGCGCCCATGCCAACGGCGACCTGACAGGCGCTGGCGCCGGCGATGCCCGCGCCGAGAATCACCACGTACGCTGGTTTGACTCCCGAGGCGCCACTCAGCAAGACGCCACGACCACCGTTCTGGGCTTGCAGACACCACGCGCCGACTTGGATCGCCAGCCGACCGGCAACTTCGCTCATCGGTGCCAGCAGTGGCAGTGACCCGTCGTCGAGTTGGATGGTTTCGTAGCCAAGAGCGGTGACTTGCTTTTCGAGCAGGATCCGCGTCAAGTGTTCTTCAGCCGCCAGATGCAGATACGTAAACACGATCAGCCCAGGGCGAAGGAACGGGTACTCAGCGGGAAGTGGCTCCTTAACCTTGAGGATCATCTCCGCCTGTTCCCAGACCGCGCCGGCCGAGGGCAGCATGCGGGCGCCGGCAGCGTGATAGAGTTCATCAGGAATACTGCTGCCCCCTCCAGCTCCTTGTTGGAACGCCACTTGATGCCCATGGGCGATAAGACCTGCGACCCCACTGGGAGTGATTGCCACACGGGTCTCTTCCGCTTTGATCTCTTTGGGGATGCCAATAATCATGGAACCATTATATAGCAGGCTTTACAGTGGGGAAGCGATTCACGTATCTTGACACCCGGTATGGGAACAATTCTTGACGGAAAAGCAGTGGCTCAGGTGGTGCGGCGCTCTGTCAAAGACGCGGTTGAGCGTTTCCACGTCCAGCATGGACACGCGCCGGGCTTAGCAACAGTCCTCATTGGCGACGATCCGGTCTCGCGGGTATACGTCG
Organism: Binatia bacterium; assembly: GCA_041487975.1. Lineage (GTDB taxonomy): Bacteria > Desulfobacterota > Binatia > Bin18 > Bin18 > JACQEL01. Next base: position 1,463 of record JBGPOI010000229.1, read on the forward strand.
GCACGAAGGAGAAAGCGTGCCGCGAGGTCGGTATGCAGTCGTTCGGCTATCGTTTGCCGGCGACAGTACCGGCCGCGGAAGTGTTGGCACTTATTGCCGAGTTGAACACGCGCGTCGAGGTGCACGGCATCCTGGTCCAACTGCCTCTCCCCCCACATCTAGAAAAAGCGCAACTCATCGAATCCCTGGCTCCGGAAAAGGACGTAGATGCGCTGCATCCACTGAATCAAGGGCGGCTCCTTCTCGGAGAGGAGGGGCTACGACCTTGCACCCCACTGGGAGTGATGCGTCTGCTCGATGAGAGTAGCGTACCGCTAGCAAGTAAGAAAGCGGTAGTGATCGGACGGAGTATGCTGGTGGGCAAACCCGTGGCGTTGATGTTGTTAGAACGGCACGCCACGGTGACGTGCTGCCATTCGTACACTGCCGACATTGCCTCCGAGGTGCGTGTGGCGGACATTGTGGTGGCTGCGATCGGTCAACCCGAGACCATCAAAGGCGCATGGATCAAAGAAGGAGCGGTTGTCATCGATGTCGGCATTTCCCGGCTTGCCGATGGCTCGCTCAGAGGCGATGTCGAGTTTGCCGTCGCGAAGGAGCGCGCCGCGTTCATCACGCCGGTGCCGGGCGGAGTCGGTCCGATGACCGTCGCCATGCTGCTGGCGAATACGTTGAAGGCGGCGGAGAAACAAAAGAGGAATGCGTAACGAGGACTGAGAACTGAGAAAGCTCGATTGAATTATTGAACCGTTGAATCATTGGATTTCTGGGACAACGAAGAAATGGGACAATGAATCAATAGACATTATTCGGAATAAGCTTTTTCATCCATTTTTGCCGCAGTTTTTGGGCATGAATCGTTATTTCGGATAAAGTCTAATGAAAAAATGAACCAAGTGTTCTGCTCAGTCCTCAGCACTCATACCTCATTACTGTCTATGTCCAAACGCACTCCCCTCTATGACACCCATCGCGCCTTGGGCGCGCGCATGATCGAGTTCGGCGGTTGGGAGATGCCCGTGCAGTACACGGGTATCTTGGCCGAGCATCAAGCCGTGCGCACGCGGGCGGGGCTGTTCGACCTGAGCCACATGGGAGAGCTCGAAATCGTCGGTCCCAACTCCCTGGAGGTATGCCAGGAACTATTGGTGACTAATGTCGCGCTGATGCGGCTCTGGCAGGCGCAGTATTCGGTCCTGTGTTATCCAGAAGGCGGCATCGTGGACGATGTCATTGGATATCGCGTGGCCGAGGATCGTTATCTTTTCTGCGTAAACGCGGCTAATATCGACAAAGATTACGATTGGATAGTTACGCATAACCGTGGGCGGGCGGACGTCATCAACCGTAGCGATGAGTATGCGTTGATCGCGCTGCAAGGGCCACACGCACTTGCCATCTTGCAACGACTGACCACCCCGGACCTGACGCGCGTGCGCCGCTATTGGTCTGTGCCAGGAGAAGTGGTAGGCGTGTCTGCTCTCGTGGCACGAACTGGATACACTGGTGAAGACGGGTTTGAGCTGTTCGTCCCGGCACAGTCCGGCGCGGCGGTATGGACGGCCTGTCTGGACGCGGGGCGGAGCGAGGGCATGGTGCCAGTCGGCCTCGGCGCGCGCGACACCCTGCGGCTGGAAGCCGGATATCTTCTCTACGGCACCGATATCGACGCCCACACAACGCCCTTGGAGGCTGGATTGCAACGCCTGGTAAAGTTCGACAAGGATATGTTTCTCGGCCGCGAGGCGCTGCTCCAGCAACAGACGACTGGCATTTCTCAGCAACTAGTTGGCATCAAAATGGAAGAACCCGGCATTCCTCGACACGGCTACGTGTTGTGGCACGAGGAAAACCCCGTCGGCCATGTGACGAGCGGCACTCAGTCTCCTTCTCTGGGAGTGGGCGTTGCTTTGGGATACGTTCCCCCAGCCTGCGCGACAATCGGCACTGAGCTTGCCGTGGAGATCCGCGGTCGGCGTGTCCGTGCGCGAGTTGTGGAGCGGCCCTTTTTCCGCCGGGGGTGAACGGAGGAGCAACATGGAATTTCCGAAAGAGTTACGCTATTCGCACGAACACGAGTGGGTCGCGGTGGAAGAGAACATCGCCACGATCGGCGTCACTGATTATGCCCAAGAACAACTGGGGGATGTGGTGTACGTGGAACTGCCCCAGATCGGCACGCAGGTAACGAAGGATGAAGCCTTCGGGGTCGTAGAGTCGGTCAAGGCGGTCTCCGACGTCTACGCGCCGGTGAGTGGGGCAGTGAGCGAAATCAACGTGTCACTCCCTGATAGCCCGGAAACGGTCAACGAAGATCCCTATGGCGACGCCTGGATGATCCGGGTCGAGATGAGTGACCCAGACGAGCTAGAGGATTTGATGACGGCGGCACAGTACAAAGAGTTTGTGACGGAAGAGCAGGGGGAGGAATAAGGGCAGCATGCGCTATATCCCCCACACCGACCACGATATCGCTGCCATGCTGGCGACTTTGGGGGTGGGGTCGGTGGACGACCTCTTTGCCCAGGTGCCCGAGGAACTACGGGCGCGGGCGGCCATCGATCTCCCGCCCGGAAAGGCTGAGTCTGAAGTCCGAGGACACCTGACCGCTCTGGCCGAGGCGAATCCGGTCTCCCCCGGCATGCTCACCTTTCTCGGTGGCGGGGTGTACTCACATTTCGTGCCGGTAGTGGTCGATCAGATCATCCAGCGGGCCGAGTTTGCCACTGCCTATACTCCCTATCAGCCCGAGGTGAGCCAAGGGACACTACAGGCGATCTTCGAGTTTCAGTCTCTCGTCGCTGATTTGCTCGGTTTGGATGTCGCCAACGCCAGCATGTATGACGGTGCGTCGGGCACAGCCGAGGCCGTGCTCATGGCGAGGCGGATCGTGCCGCAGCGACCGACTGTTCTCCTGGCCCGCTCCCTGCACCCGCAGTACCGCCAGGTCGTGCGCACGTACCTCGACGGAGTGCCGGGGGTGCGGATCATCGAGTTACCCTGGGGAGCGGACGGGCGGATCGACGCGGCAGTGCTGGAACAGTCCCTCGATGACTCCGTGAGTTGTATCGTCGTCGGCTATCCGAACTTCTTCGGTGTAGTCGAAGACGTTGCTCGCCTCAGCGACACTGCACACCGCGGAGGCGCGCTGCTAGTGACGGCAACGACGGAAGCGATCGCGTTCGGCCTCCTCAAATCTCCCGGCGAGCTTGGCGCGGACATCGCCGTGGCCGAAGGGCAAAGCTTGGGGATCCCGCTGAGCTACGGCGGTCCGGGAGTAGGGTTGTTCGCCTGTCGTAACCGTTTCCTGCGCAACATGCCGGGGCGACTAGTGGGAGAGACCGTTGATCACGAAGGACGACGCGGGTTTGTCTTGACCCTGGCCACGCGCGAGCAACACATTCGGCGTGAACGGGCGACTTCGAACATCTGCACGAACCACAGTCTGTGCGCACTGGCGGCCACGGTGTTTCTCTGTCTCATGGGCAAACAAGGGCTACGGGAACTGGCCGAACGCAACGTGAAGAAGAGCCATTACACCCGTGACTTGCTGCTACAGACCTCGGGCTGTCGAGAGCGGTTCACCGCGCCCTTCTTCAATGAATTTGTCGTGGCAGTGCCGGACGCGCGTGGCGTAGGGCAACGGCTCAAAGAGCAGCACATCGTCGCCGGCCTCGTGCTCGAGGAGTGGTATCCGGAACTGAAAGATTGTCTGCTCCTGTGCGTGACCGAGATGCACACGCGCGCTGAGATCGAGCGACTGGCGAAAGAATTGAGAATGAAGAGTGAAGCATGAAGAATGGAAAAAGAGGCGTGCTCGATGAGCCCCTCATCTGTGAGCGGGGTTCGCCTGGACGGGTCGGCTACTCGCTGCCCGCGGATGACCTGCCCGAGCGCGACTTGAACCAAGATCTCTCACCTGAACTCTGCCGTGAAACGCTCGATGGTTTCCCGCAAGTGAGCGAAGGGGAAGTGGTGCGCCACTTCACCCGGCTGTCGCAGTGGAACCTGAGCGCCGCGACCACGCTGTATCCACTTGGTTCGTGCACGATGAAGTACAACCCGGTGGTCAATGAACTGGTGGTGCGTCTGCCAGGATTCGCCCAACTCCACCCTTTGATTCCCGACGACTGTGCCCAAGGCGCACTGGAACTGCTCGCTGATCTCGAGCACTGTCTGGCCGAGATTAGTGGCATGGACGCGGTGAGTCTTCAGCCCGCGGCCGGCGCGCAAGGTGAACTGACTGGCATGAAACTGATCCGTGCTTATCACCAGGAGCGCGGCCACCCGCGCACGAAGGTGCTGATCCCCGGCAGTGCCCACGGTACCAACCCGGCGTCGGCGGCGCTGTGCGGATATGAAGTGGTCGAAGTGCCGACCGGACCTGATGGGATGTTGGCGGCGGCGGCGGTGGAACAGTTCGTCGATGCCGAGGTTGCCGCACTCATGGTGACAAACCCCAACACCTTGGGATTGTTCGAGCGCGAGATCGTGCAAATTACTGCGGCGTTGCACGCTCACGGCGCGCTGGTCTACCTGGATGGCGCGAATCTCAATGCGCTGATGGGGGTGGCGAAACCCGGCCACATGGGCGCGGACGTGATCCAGTTCAATTTGCACAAGACGTTCTCTACGCCCCACGGTGGCGGCGGTCCGGGCGCGGGTCCAGTGGGAGTGAAGAAAACTCTGGAGCCCTATTTGCCCGTGCCTCGTCTGGTACGCGAGCAGGAAGGCTGGCGCTGGAGCGAAGTGTTTCCTCGGTCGATCGGCAAGGTCCGGTCTTTCTACGGCAACTTCGGCATTCTGGTGCGCGCGTACGCCTACATCCTGGCGATGGGCAGTGATGGTCTCACTCACGCCACACGCATGGCCGTGCTCAACGCCAATTATCTCCGTAAACGCCTGGAGCCGGCGTATGACCTGGCATACGCCACGCCTTGCCTGCACGAGTGCGTCTTTTCCGACGACTCGTTTCATCACACCGGTGTGAAAACCCTCGACATCGCCAAGCGCCTGCTCGACTATGGGTTCTACGCGCCGACGATCTACTTCCCACTGGTTGTGAGTGGCGCGTTGATGGTCGAGCCGACCGAGACCGAAAGCAAAGAAACGCTGGATGAGTTCGCGGACGCCCTGTTGGCGATTGCCCAAGAAATCAAGGATAACCCTGCAGTGTTGAGAGACGCACCGTTGACCACGCCAGTGAGCCGCTTAGACGAGACCCGCGCCGCCCGACATCCTGTGCTGCGGTGGGGAAGAGGGTAGGGTGGGTACTGCCCGCCCTATATTTTTGCGCGTCTGTCAACCGACCGTTTTCTGCTGAGGCTACGGGCAGCAAGATACAGAGCTAGATTTCTTTCTCTATCTGGCCTATCACCTGCCACAGGTCTGCTGGCCCACTCTGCTGTGCTTCTTCATTAGGGCCGACGTGGATGTGGTCCGGGAAGGTGGCGAGACCCGGATGATGCCGGGCATTATCCCAACGGCAGCGGGTTCTCCCATCCGGGGCCTGCCAATGGTAGCGATACTTCTTGCGGTCGATCTGATCATTGCCAGCACCCTCTATCCGCACATACTGAGCAAAAAAGAGTGTTGAGCCGTCGGTGAGGCTGATTGAGCCCTTGAGGTAAGCAACGTAGACGTCTTGTTCATCAAATGTGATCTGCTGGCCAGTAACGACCGCAGAGGTCGTGAGCAGTTGCAAGACTGAGCGAAAGTAATCTCGAGCGGTCATAAGAGGTGTGCCAGGATGTCATGTTTCCGACTCCAAACCTTTTTCCCTTCCGCAGCTGCGTACCAATCAAACCACTCCTGCTGATCCCCTAAGGTTCCAGACTCGAACTTTTCCAGGAACTCCTGCGTACTCATCTCATATAGCTGCTCGAAGGTTGCGCAGCTCGCCTGATAGGCAGCGAGTCGCCGTTGAGCGAATTCCAGACGGGAGGCGATGCTCTCATTGATCACCTCTTTGACTTCCTCCTCTGCATATCCCGCAGGTACGTTATACTCGTGTGACATAAGACCTCCGACAAAGAGCGTGCCCCCTACTTCAGCCCCGCCTTGCGCAAGGCTTC
>JBGPOI010000230.1:0-7535 GCA_041487975.1 Binatia bacterium
ACAAGCCCTCCATCGTCGTTCTACCCTTCACGAACATGAGTGGCGATCCTGCACAGGACTACTTCAGTGACGGCCTCACCGAAGTGCTGACCGGCGATCTCTCCAAGATCTCCAGCCTGTTTGTCATCGCCCGCAACTCCGCCTTCACCTACAAAGGCAAGGCAGTGAAGGTGCAGGACGTGGGGCGCGAGATGGGCGTGCGGTACGTGTTGGAAGGGAGTGTGCTGAAGGCCGAGGGGCAGGTGCGGATCACGGCGCAGTTGATCGATGCCACTACCGGCTATCACCTGTGGTCGGAGCGTTATGATCGGCCTTTGAAAGACATCTTGAGGCTGCAAGACGAAATCGTGCAGAAGATTGTGACGACGCTGAAGCTGCAGCTCACCGTGCAGGAGCAAGGGTATATCGTGCGCAAACACACGGACAACCTGGAAGCCTACGATACCTTCTTGCGCGGGGTGGAGTATTTTTGGCGCTTCACGCAAGAGGCCACTGCCCAGGCACGACAGATGTTTGAGAAAGCCACTACCCTGGACCCGCAGTATGCGGAGGCGTACGCGTACCTGAGTTGGACCTACTGGAGAGACTGGACCTATCGCTGGAGTGCAGACCCCCAGACCCTGGAGCGCTCGTTAGCGCTGGCGCAAAAGGCCGTCGCCTTGGACGACTCCCTGCCTATAGCCCATTCGAGATTGAGCGCCGTCTATGAGTGGAAACAGCAGTCTGACCAAGCCATAGCGGAAGGGGAACGGGCTCTCGCCCTCGATCCCAACAATGCTGACAGCTATGCATTCCAAGCGGATGCGCTGAATTTCGCGGGCAAGGCCGAAGAAGCCCTGCGGGCGCTGGAGCAGGCGATGCGGCTCAACCCCCGCTATCCACCCTGGTACTTATTCGAATTGGGCTGGGCCTACCGCTCGACCGGGCGGTATGCCGAGGCGATCGCCACGCTGAAGGAAGTCATCAGCAGGAGCCCCAATCTTATCTTTGCCCACTTTCTCCTGGCTAACAGCTACTGGTTGCAGTGGGTCGCTCAACAGAACCCAGATGCTCAGACGTTGGAGGAGGCATTGGCGGCGGTGCAACGGGCCCTGGCCCTCAATGACTCCTGGTACTGGAACCACATAGCCTTGGGCTATGTCTATCTCTACCAACAGCAGTATGAGCAGGCCCTGGCGGAGATGGAGCGGGCCGTGGCCCTCGGTCCTACCGAGGCGGAGAGCTATGCGGCTCTGGCTGAGGTGCTGAGTCGGGTGGGCAGGTCGGAGGAGGCCCTGGAGGCTGCGGCCCAGGCACTGCACTTGAAGCCCTTTGTTCTGGACAGACACTTAGACAGCGTGGGCGCCGCTTATGACTTGGCCGGGCGGCCTGAGGAGGCCATTGCGCCTCTGAAGCAATATGTCACTCGTTATCCCAATATTCTGGGCGCTCATCTGACCCTGGCTGCGGTCTACAGAGAGCTCGGTCGAGAAGCAGAGGCCAGGGCCGAGGGAGCAGAAGTGCTGCGGATCAATCCCCAATTCTCGCTGGAGATTCACAAGCAGAGAGAGCCGATCAAAGACCCAGCGATGTTGGAGCGTCACCTGGCTACCTTTCGCAAGGCGGGGTTGAAATGAAGGCCAGCTTTCAGCGATCAGCAATCAGCTTTCAGCTGAAGGACTTGCGAGGCTCATCACAGTGAAAAATCTCGATTGCCCATCCAAGTCCCGCGATTTAATCATCCGCGGGAATCTCATCCAACTGATCGAGCTCTCTCAAAATGGCTGGGACTGTCACGGCTAGGGCCGTGCATGCTGCATCAAGCTCGGCAACAGCTTCATCAAAGCGGTCGCTGCCTGCCACGGCTAACCTGACATCTCGTTGCACTTTCAGCACAACCTCAGCGTGTTCTTGAAAGTCTTCCAACAGTCCAATAAGGGTCTTGCGGATGATCTCCTCTGTTGGGTCCATATTTTTTCCCCTCATGATTTCCTCCTGAGGGCAGACAATCGACGTTGCAACCGAGTAATCTTCCTTTGCGCGGCGCGAATTTCTGACTCCCAATGACCAACCAGTCCCCGATCTGGAATCGGCTGCTGGCGCTCTCGGGCGATCTTCCTCTCGTGCTCTCTCACTACTCGCTCTTGTGCTTCGACTCTGCTTTGTACTCTTTTTGTCTTCGTCGCCAAGCACGCTCATTATAGGAGAAGCGTAGCTTGGATGCAGCAGAGGGAATCCGGGGAAGACGTCCTCACTGCCGATTCCTGGATTTCGCTGCGCTCCATCCAGGCTACTTTCTGAAGGCCACTACTTCACGTACTGCCTCGGGTGTCACTAACCTGCTGTATTCCTGGGAAATCTTCTCGGGATCGAACCCTGCCTCCAGTAGCTCCAACACATCGGAAACAAGCACACGGGTGCCTTTGAAGATCAACCGCCCTCTACACACGCGGGTATCAGTAACGAGGTATTGGCCAATCTCAACGCGAGCCATACAGTGTTCCTCTGCGGGGAGAGAATACGGTAAGAACATCGCCAGGAAAAGGGGCTCAGAACAACGACGAACCTCCTTACGCTTTCAGAAACTCCACAATCTTTGCGTTCACCTCAGCCGGCCGCTCGAGGTGGAGGAAGTGGCCAGTACCTGGAAGAATAACTTTCTCTAGCCCCGCAGCAAAGAACTGATCCATGCGCTCGAACGCTTCCAAACGGCCGGGCCGGTCTTTGCTGCCGTGGAACGCCAGGGCAGGGACAGGCGTGGGCGTAGTCGTCGCTTTTTCTTGCAGTGCGGCTAAGGCAGGGTCGCGGTTGGCCGGGTTCATGGTGTGGCGATAATAGTTGAGCGCCGCTGTGACCACACCGGGCTGGCGAAAGGTCGCCTTTACGCTCTCGATGATCTCTCGCGGCAGTTCATATTCCGGTGACGCATCGCGCCACCAGCGCTCGAGGAACTCGTAGTCATTGGCCGCGACTGCCTGTTCGGCAAAGGGCATCTGGAAAAAGTAGGCGTGCCAGCCCCCTTTAATCATCTCATAGCTGGTGGCCATGGCACCAAGCAGAGTCGCAGGGTGGGCAGCCGCAAGGGTCACGATCTTCCGTACCCGCTCAGGCGCCAGGGCAGCGGCGCCATAAGTGGCAAGCGCTCCCCAATCGTGCCCGACCACGAACGCTTGCTCTGCTCCGAGGGCTGAGAGCAAAGCCGCGGCATCCTGCGCCAGCAGGACCGATTGGTAACGTTCGTCCCGCGGCCGACTGGTCGGCGCGTACCCGCGCATGAACGGCGCCACTCCGCGCAACCCGGCTTCAGCCAGAGCGGGGAGGAGATAGCGATAGGTAAACGCGTTGTCGGGGAACCCGTGTAAACACAGCACGAGCGGCCCCACTCCCCTCTCCAGGTAGTGAAAATCGATGCCGTTCGCCTGCACCTTTCCCGTATGGAAATCAGCCATAGAACCCTCCTCGATCAGAGTTTCCGGATGAATGAAGACAGCACGACATTATCCCGTCTAATCGACCAGAGTGCAAATACAATCGACAATCCGTTCTTGGGCACGACCCGTATCTTTTAGCGAGAGCCGAGAGCGGAACTTTTTTTGCCGCCGGTTGTTTGACCGTCAAGAGAGAATTTTATGTCAACATCATTACGTACTGTTCAGCGCGATGAATCTCGGCAACGCCCGACGCTCCCTTTATTTACCGACCTGGGAGCGGCGAGCCAGATACTTTCGAGCAGCGTCATCCTGCCGGTACAGTTCTACGGCCCCGCGGCTGGGCTCGACACCTCACGTGGAGAAATCGCCCTGATGCGCGCAGTGCTCGAAGATGCGATCGGTTGTTTCCAGAAACAAATGGTTAGCACCGGACGCCGCACCCAACGCCTGGCCAGAGAGGCCGAGGAGTGGTTTTTCACCGACGACCACCACTGGCCGTTCTCTTTTGTGAATATCTGTGCGGTGCTGGGGCTGGACCCGGAGTATATTCGTATGGGGCTCAAACGTTGGCGCCAGTGTCCCCCGACCGGACCACAAAAGAAGCGTCGGCGCGTCGGTACTGCACGCCAGCCGCTCAAAATTGCCGCCTGAGTTTCTGACGACACGATCAGCGCAAGGAGGAACCGGTGACTCCGCAGGAATTCGCTGCCCTGACTGCTTCGCCAAAAACTTGGGAGATCTTATTACTGCTGTTAGCGGTGTTTGCGCTGCGGGCGCTGGCCGATTGGTAACGGGGACGACCGGCTGGTCGTCCCGCGCATGGTTCAGGAAAAGCGCCGAGGTCTATCCCCGCGACGGCAAGGCCGCCCGGAAGCTGCCCTGAATGGCGACTTCACCTTTTTGGTTGAGGGCAGCGATCTCGCCTTCGATGATCTTCTCCCCATTCTCCACGGCCTTCTTCGTGACCTTCCCCCTACAAGTGACGGAATCACCAGGCCACACCCGCGTGGCGAAGCGCACCCGGTATTTGCGCAAGTTCTCCAGGCCGGCATAATCAGAGACAAGGCGGCTGAGAACACCAGCGTTCATCATTCCCATGGCAAACACGGTGGGATTGCCCGAGACCTCGGCGAAAGTTTGGTCGTGATGGATAGGGTTGAAATCCCCGGACGAACCGGCGTATTTCACAAAATCGGTGCGGGTGAGATTTTCGATGGTGAACGACGGCAGTTCGTCCCCTTCTTTTACGTCTTCGAAGTACAATTTCTTGCGCGCCATGAGGTCTCTCCTTATCGGGCAACTACCTGCCCAGTCTCGATCGTAACACCGCGGGAGATGGCCACCTTCTCGCCCTGCTGGTTGGTAAACTCGGTGTCCATGACGACAAAGGTCATGGTCCCGCCCCGGCCACCGGTTTTCTCAAAGACATCGGTGACCTTGGTGACGGCGGTAAGCACGTCTCCAGCATAAATCGGCTTCAGATACTCGAACTCCTGCTCGCCATGCAGCACGCGGCGCAGGTCCATCTCCACATGCGGCCGTCCCTCGCCATTGTCCCAGTGGGCCAGAGTCATAAGGAAGGTTGGCGGCGGCATCACTCCGCCGATTTCTGCTTTGGCCACATTTTCATTGTAATAGAGCGGATTTTGATCTTTGATCGACTTGGCGAACTCGCGGATCTTCCCCGCTTCAATGCGGATAGTGACGGGTTTGCCGACTTTCCCAATGTCGCTTTTATCTGCCATAACTGCCTCCGGCTTAAACTATGAATGCAGAATGCTGAATGCTGAATTAAAAACGAAGAACTCCTTATTCTCTACCATTCATCGTTCATCATTCATCGTTCAGCGTTCACTCTTATGACGCATGCTGCTCAGAAGACATGGGACGGTCCAGGGTGTACTGCGCGACTAATTCTCGATTCCAGGTAGCATCGCCAAAGGTCACTTCCGATCCTTTAGCCCGCTTGAAGTAGATATGCATATCGTGCTCCCAGGTGAAGCCGATGCCACCGTGCACCTGGATGCCTTCAGCCGTCACCTGACGATACGCGTCGCTGCAATAGGCCTTGGCCATCGCCGCGGCCAGAGGCGCTTCAGGGATACCGTTCGCCACTGCCCAAGCCGCGTAGTACGTCGCCGATTTGGCGCTTTCCACCTGTATCAGCATATTGGCGCATTTGTGTTGAATCGCCTGAAACGAGCCGATCGGCCGGCCGAATTGCTCGCGCACCTTGGCATATTCCACAGTCATGTCGAGCACTTTCTGCGCGCCACCACACATCTCCGCACACAGGGCGACTTTGCTACCATCAAGAATGCGAGAGAGGGTCTCCCAGCCTTTGCCCGGTGTGCCTAAGACTGCGTCGGCACCGACCTGGACCTTATCGAGCCTCACTTCGCAGAGTTTCCGCGTCTGATCCATGGTTTTGAGCAGAATGGTACTGACTCCAGCCTGCTGACGGTCAACCAGAAAGAAAGTGACCCCGTCCGAAGTACGGGCCGCACAGACCAAGATGTCGGTGACGTGGGCATCTGGCACGAAGAGCTTGATGCCGTTGAGCCGATAGCCCTTCCCGCTTTTTCTCGCCGATAGCTTCACACCCTTTTCATCCCAACGTGCGTTCTCTTCCAACACCGCCAGGGTGGCCTTGGTCTTGCCAGCTCCGAGCCCCGACAGCAGCCTTTGTTTCTGTTCGCTGCTGCCAGCCTCAAGAATTGCCAATCCACCCAGACAAACCGTAGAAAAGAACGGCCCCGGCAGCGCGACCCGGCCCATCTCTTCCAGAACAATGACCAGATCGACCATACTGAGCCCGGAACCGCCGAACTCTTCGGGATAGATCAGGCCCATCCAGCCAAGCTCGGCCATCTTGTTCCACAGTTCCTCGGAGTAGCCGCGCTCGTCCTCCATCATCTGGCGGACATAGGTCATTGGGCACTCTTTACTCAGGAAGTCTGCTGCCGACTTGCGTAGTAGTTCTTGCTCCTCGTTAAAACCGAAATCCATGCGTGCTCCAATAAAAAATAATGAGGACTAAGTGCTGAGGACTGAGTAGAAGACATTACAGCTACTCTGCCCTACTCAGTCCTCAGTCCTCATTGCTCAGTCCTGACTAACTACTCGCCAGAATCGTCACACAGCCGATCGAGCCCGGGCCACCCAGGTTGTGAGCGAGACCGACCTCGGCGTTTTTCACCTGGCGAGCACCGGCCTTGTTCCATAGGTGCTGAGAGACCTCATAGATCATGCGGATGCCGGTGGCGCCGATGGGATGGCCAAACGACTTGAGGCCGCCCGAGGGGTTCACAGGGATCTCGCCGCCGATCGAGGCGCGTCCTTCTTCGACGTACTTCCAGCCTTCGCCCTTCTTGCACAGGCCCAGGTCCTCGTAGTTGAGGATCTCAGTAATGGTAAAGCAATCGTGACACTCGACTAGGTCAAGGTCCTTCACCGTCATACCAGCCTGCTCGTAGGCCGACTGCGCCGCCTGAGCTGTGGCGGGGAAACCAGTGTAAGCGAAACCAGGCTTCAGGTACGGCTCACCCGTGGTGACCGACAAGCCGACGCCCTTCACCAACAGCGGATCAGGACGGAACGATTTGGCGAGGTCTGCACGGCAGATGATCGCCGCGGCGGCGCCGTCGGTGGTCGGGCAGCAGTCGAACAAACCGAGCGGGCTGCAAATCAGCGGCGCGTTGACCACCTGATCTTCGGTCACTTCCATCTGGAAGTGGGCCTTGGGGCTCATGGTGCCGTTGTGATGATTCTTGATCGCCACTTTGGCCAGGGCGTGCTTGTCGATGCCATAAGTGTTGAAATAGCGATTAGCGGCCATAGCAAACAAAGAGGGAGCCGTGGTGCCGTAGCCGATCACCGGATGGTTGCCGAACGTGCCGAGCCCACGCTGACCGGAGTCACGCAGCTTCTCGAAGCCGAACGCCAAGACAATGTCGTACATCCCTGCCGCCACGGCCATGCAGGCGTTGCGGAAAGCATCCATGCCCGAAGCGCAATAGTTTTCCACCCGGGTGATAGGAATGTTGAACAGCTTGAGCGGGTCGGCAAGAGCATTGCCGGCCAGGGCGGAGCCCAACGTTCCCACCCAGGCTGCCTGGATTTGGC
>JBGPOI010000231.1:0-7525 GCA_041487975.1 Binatia bacterium
GTGCTCTACTACGCTTTCTCCGTGTTCCTGGTGCCCATGCAAGCAGAACTGGGCTGGTCGCGGGCAGCCATGACCGGCGCGTTTTCTCTTGCACTGCTCCTCTCCGGCTTGGCTGGGGTTCCAGTCGGACGTTGGTTGGACCGGTACGGTCCGCGTGCGCTCATGACCGTGGGATCTCTCGCAGCGACGGGGCTCGTACTCGCCTGGGGCGCAGTCACAAATCTCCCAGCCTTCTACCTGGTCTGGGCCGGGATCGGCATCACCATGGCGGCGGTGTTGTACGAACCGGCATTCGTGGTGGTGGCAGCTTGGTTCGCTCGGCAGCGTGGGCGCTGCCTGGGGTCACGATGTCGGGGGCGGCTATGAACCCGTGTTGTGGCTGCTTGTGGTGGCGTCCGCCACCGGGGCGGTGGCGGTTTTGTTGGCGGAGACGAGCGTACGGCGGTCCGCGCTTGTGACGGGAAATTCCACGGATTGTGACGATACTGCAACAGTTGTGTGACTTGGTAAGATACCTAGCCTTTTACGGGAGACAGGCGGGAGGGGCACACGGCGTGCGCCCTTCCCGCGCTCAAGAAGATAATGGCCTTCGCAGTGGAGGTAGGCAGGGGAGTCTTACCGGCGCTCCCCTGTTCAGTACGTCAGGGTGAAGGGATGACGACAACCGCGCTGCAATTAAAGGTGTTGCCACCATTATCTACAAATGCGCCAGTGAACCGACAAGCCCTTGTCCCGTCCTTAGCAGTGAAGGTGGAATTCGTCGCCGTAATAGTCCCGCGGGGAGCGGCCACATCCACCGTCCCCTTATCAGAAACGATGGTCGCACCATAGAGGAAAATGTCTCCTTTATCACTAGACAGTTTGACCTGACTTCCCTCCAGGTAAGTGTCATATCCGTCTAGATCCATATCGCCGTTTGCAGCTCGCAGACTTACCCCCTGGCGAAGGTTACAGATCGTAAGAGTTCCATAGTTGGCAATGTCATCCGCGGCATCAATAGAGACAGGCTGGAAAACATCCGAGGGGCCACCCTCATCGCATCCCCCGTCAACTTTCGCGTAGTCGTCTACGATCAAACTCCCCGGCTCCGAACTGCCATGTCCAGGCCGCTTGATTCTCAGAGCTACCCCCCCTTCAATGTCAAACTCGCTGGTTGATGCCGTGTCCACTTCAAGAACCCCAATGGCGGTAACCGCCCCAGAGGCGACACATTCGCTACCGTCATTAGGAAGAGCAGGCGAAATAACACCACCAAAGGTACAGTCGAATGCCGCACTTATTCCTGGGAAGGACACCAAAGCTGCCAATGCTCCAACGATACAGATTGCTTGCCATGTGAAAGTCTTCATTAATCACTCCCTCCGTACTTTTGCTAGGGGTTGCTGGATACCTTTCCGCCCTTCCGTCCGTGGTCATGTAGGCGAGCTAGTATGGAGGCGCACGCGGGGATGAGGCAAGGCTGGAGCGCGAGCCCAAGCGCAAGGAGCCCTGTGGTGATTCTTGGTATGTCATAATGACGGCGGTCTCCATACGCTAGGGGACTTTCCCTCCACAATCACAGCCCCCCATGAGATCCGTCACTCTTCTATACCACTCTCGGTTAAAACCAACAAGTCGTTATTTCTCTTTCAGTGTTCGCTCGGCGCCGGGGCGCCGGATCCGTCCTGCCGATCCTGCCAGCGAAGGAAACGAAATTGATTCAGGCCGATGCGTTGGACGACGGCGGACAATCGCCGCGTCACCCCGCCGGTATTGAGGTACCCGATGCTGTCAATGGTGACGACGGTGGGCAGGCCGAAGTTCATTTGTTGACCACCCCCCTGAGGCATGAGATTAGCGAGGTCTAGCGCATTTGTCTCCGCCCGTCGTTGTACCAGATCTTGCGCCGCTGCCGCATCGATCCCGAGGACTGCCTGCAGCACCAAGGGTCCGGCAGTCAGGAGGTTGGTCGTTCCACCACCACCGCCGGAGTAGACGGTAAACAGATCGCGCAGTCCGCCGTAGAAGAGCGCCGGGGTCACCCCACGCACGAGCAGGAGTTCGTCGAGCGTATCAAACGGGCCGTCCTTGGCCGAATAGGGGATTGGCAACGCCAGATAGTAATCACTCTCGGCGCCATGCAGGCGGACGAGCGAGTCAGTATCGCGCCAGTCGAGAATAGCGTCCGCTAAGGCCTCGCCAAACTTGGCGTCGAAGCCGAGATTGGTAAAGGTTTGGCGCAGCGCGGGCTCTTCAGCTTGGTTGAGGTTGATCTTGCCGCCCTCGTCGTTCACCCGCACCCAGTAGCCACCGGCGCCAAATTCCTGGCTTTGCCAGCGTCCGTCCCCGCGCACCCAAATGTCCAACGGTTCTTCCTGCTGCCGCTGTTGCATACGACCGAGCGCGCCGGGTTGGTTCAACATAGTGAGGCCGCGTTGCTGTGCGCGCCCGAGTTGATAGAGTGCGCGGTGCAAACCAGCCATGGCGAGATAATAGGTCACTACCTCTTCCTGGTAGGTGTCCGCCGTCAGCCCCTCGATGCGCATGGTGTGGGCCATCTCCATGGCAATGACCATGAGCAGGGTCAACGCCCAGACCACGACGACGAGAATGATGCCGCGCTCGTTTTTCATCACTCTCGTTCCCCACGAGAGAAGCGGTGGCGGCGCGCGCCCGCCGCACCTCCTTGCGGGGCGCCCAACACATCGGGCGGCGGGAAATAGACGTTCAGCGGCACTTCGAGGTTCCATTCATAGGGGAGCTCTCCCAACCGCGCCTTCCAGGAAATGCGCACGGCCGTGGGGAGTCGGTGTTCTTGTTTACCACTCCAGCGTTCGTTCCACTCATCGCGGTTCTGCACCCGCCCGTCCTGGCGACTCTGCGCCGGACCGAGATATTCCCAGGAGACGCTCTCCACATCGAGCAACACTTCGGTCTCTTGTCTGAGACTGCCCTCGCGCTCATTCAGCAGATCGGCCGGGAGGGTGGGCGCCGACGTCCGCACCCACAAACCGCGCCGTCCGTCTCGGTCTTCGCGTAAGAAATACGTGACTTTTTCCAACCCGCCGGCCTCGGGTCGTCCCGCTCCGGAGATGAAGCTCACCCCATCCGGCTCGCCGAAAAAGTAAACGAAGGTTTCCCCTTCGGCTTGGAGAGAGAGGGGGTAGGCGGATTTGAGCTGGCGCGAGATGAGGGCCAGCGCGGCCCGCGCCCGTTGGTTCTCGGCACTGCGGGCCTCACCGTGTTCGACCGCCCGGGAGCAGAAGTTGAGGGTCGCGTACACAATCACCGCCACCATGCTGAAGATAGTGAGACTGAGGAGTAGTTCGAGGAGCGTAAAGCCGCGGGGAGAAAGATTCTTCACTGGACGGGCTGCTCCGTCAGCGTGCGCAAGGAGTGCAAGACCAGGTCCTGCTCGCCTTTGCCTTCTGACCAAGAGACGCGCACCTCGATTTCTTTGAGGTGGAACAAGTCAATGGGATTTTGGCGGTTCGGCTGGAGCCGTGAGTGGTCCTCGTCGGGATGAATTTCCTGCACCCGCGCGCGCCAGGCATACCCGCCGGGAAGTTCGCCGCTTTCTTCCCCATCGTTGAGGAAATCTTGCGTGAAGAAGTGACTCATCACATTCTGTGCATAGATCGTGGCCAGGGTGTAGCGGGAGGCTTTGACCCCTAAACGCAAGTTGCCGGCGAACAGTTCCAGGACAGTGACAATCCCGATTCCCAGGATGGCGAGCGCGACCATGACTTCCAGCAGGGTAAAACCGCGTGCGGCAGCGTCTAGGGTCTGGCGTCTAGTGTTTAGCGTCCGAAGTCTACAGTTTGGCGTATCTGCCCAATTCACGCAGCTCATCTTGGCGTTTATACCTTGAATTTTGGACCCTGGACTTTGCGCTTTTATTCATCGCGCCCGATGGTCGCGGTGCCCAAGAGCGGATCAAGCCGAACGACGTAAGCGGTCACTGCCACCCCCTGACGTTTCTCGACCTGTACCTCTCCGCCAGAGTTGGTGCCGTCGGGGTAGAAGTGGAACTCCACCTGGCCCTCCTCATGCACCCACTGGCCACGGGCTGACAGCTCGCCGCTTTCCGGCGGCACGGTGACGGTCTCGCCTCCACGGGCGTTCCAGTACGAATTGGTCCGCGGCGCGACGATCAACACTTCTTCCTCTCCACGCCGTACCGCCCAGACTCGCAGCAGTTCCATGTTCGCCCGCAACTGCACGGCAGTGCGCCGCGCATCTCCGCTCTTGAGACGGTTGCCGATCGCCGGCCCAACCACCGCCAGAGCGACGCTGATGATCAGCAGCACGAGGATCAGCTCCAGCAGGGTGAACCCACACGCGGACGCACGGGTAGATTTCGTTCGTGTCTGTCTCACTGTAATCCGTCGTCGCAGACTCTAGAGTCTAGACTCCAGACTCTAGACCCTAGACTCCAGACCCTTCTCGACTTTCCTCATCTCACGCACTTTCAGCACGATGACCAGCGCGGCAATACTGATGGAAAGCATGTAACGGAATTCACCGAGGGGCTCGGGCGAACTCCAGATTCGCTGCGCGCCGAAGGCAATCAGCGCGCCCATCAGCGTGATCATGAAGCGATTCCACAGGTCTCGTTTCATCGGGCGGACCCCTAGCGGATCAAATCCATCCGGCGGGTGAGATCTTTGCTGATGTTTTTCTGGTGCGCTTCCAGAGTTCCGCCGCCGATTTCCAGGAGCTTGGCGTCGCGCCACAGCCGCTCGACCACATACTCGCCGAGATAACCATAGCCACCCAGCACCTGCATGGCATTGTCCGCCACCTGTTTAGCCATAGTGGTGGCGACCAGCTTCACTCCATCAGAATCCACGCGTTGGCCGGGTTTGTCGAGGTCCATTCTCGCCGCGGTGTAATACAGATAGGTGCGGGCGGCCATGTACTGCGCATACGAGTCGGCAATATACCGCTGGATCTGGCCAAAGGAGTTGATCGGCTGGCCAAAGGCGGTGCGCTCATTCGCATAGCGCGTCATGATCTCCACGCAGCGACCGGCAATGCCGCTGGACATAGCCGCGATGGTAACACGCTCGATCTCCAGGTTACGCATCATGTGGAGCAGGCTGTCACCTTCTTCACCCAGGCGATTGGTCGCCGGCACCGCGCAATCGTCGAACACCAGCTCCGCAGTCAGCGACGCGCGCATGCCCGTCTTGCCATGCAACCGCTGTCCCAAGGAGAAGCCGGGGAAGCCCTTTTCGACCACGAACGAGCTGATACCTTTCTCGGTGCGGGCATAGACCAGAAAGATATCACCGAGAGTGGTCTCATCGAGAGCACCGTTGGTGATAAACATCTTGCGCCCGTTCAGGTAATAGCTATCTCCGCGGCGTACCGCCTGCGTCTTCATGCCTAACACGTCGGTTCCAGCCGAGGGCTCGGTCATGCACATGCCGCCTACCCAGGCGCCCGAGATCACTTTGTCGAGATAGCGGCGGCGCTGCTCGTCGTTGGCGCTGTGCGAGAAGTTGTTGACGAAGAGCATGGCATGGGCGAGATAGGCGAGACAGAAGCCGGGGTCCGAGGCCGCTAGTTCCTCATGGGCAATGACAGCGGCCGCGGCATCCATGCCGGCGCCGCCGTACTCGGCCGGCACGGTGATGCCCAGGAGGCCCAGGTCGCCGAGCTGACGAAACAAGGGCAGGTTAAAGCGCTCCTGTCGGTCATATTCCAGGGCTTGGGGCTCAACCTGTTCACGCACGAAGTCACGCACGGTCTGGCGTAACAACGCATGTTCTGCGGTCGGATTGAAGAGATCGAGGGTTAACATGCACACCTGTCCTTCTGCTGAGGTACTGTCTTTGAATCCTGCGTGAGCGGGTGTGCGCTGTCAACTAAGGGGGTTTTGAGGCGGGGTGAGTCCCCCGGCAGGTTGAGTCTTCAATGGGACAGAGGAAAGGACGGGCAGGGATTGGGGGGTAGGGGCTGGGGGTTGGTCTTTCCCTAATTCCCAACCCCCAAAACCCGGTCCCTTTTTAGCTGATGCTGTACAACGTCGCAGCGTTGCCGCCCACGACTTTCACCAGGTCTTCAGCCGGCGCGCTTTTGAAGTGCTCGGCGATGTACTCCTTGGAGTGCGGCCACGGTGAGTCGGTGTGTGGATAGTCTGACGACCACATGATCTTGTTCATGTCGTAGCGTTTGCGCGTGTCGATCCACACATCCTCGAATTGGAACGTCGCCCACACTTGTCGCTTCACGTATTCGCTCGGCGCCATCGACAGCTTCACATTCTCGAAGTGACGCAGCCGATCATAGCCGTGATCAAGACGATACATGAAATGCGGCAGCCAGGAGACGTCGTTCTCAGCCGAGACGACCTTGAGCCCAGGGAAGCGCTCGAATACCCCACCATACACCATGTCAGCCAGGGTGATCTGGATCTCATGCGGCAGACTCATGTAGGAGTGCAAGATCTTGCTGAAGTCGATGCCGTGCCCACGCCGAGAGGTGAGAATGTGCAGCGAGAGCGGCATGTTTAGCTCCGTGGCTGCGGCCCAGAAGGGATCGTACTCATGGCTGCTGTAGGGATGGTCTTCAGGCGGCGCGCCCCAAATCAGGGCACCGCGGAGTCCTCTCTTGGCGATGCGTTTGAGTTCTGCCACGCCGGCCGGGATGTCTTCCAAAGTGACAGCCCCCAGACCGATGAGCCGTTTGGGATTGTAGCTGACATACTCCGCCGCCCAGTCGTTAAAGGCGCTGAAGGCTGACTCCCGCAACGCCGCATCTTGCAGACCGAAGAGTAGCATACCCATTGAGGTATACATCGCCTCGGCGGTGACGCCGTCACGATCCTGCTCTTTGAGGCGTTCGGCTGGATCCCACACACTCTTGGGCGCCACCTCGAACCCTTTCTTGGTATGCTCGGGGAGTTCCTCCGCGCTCTTGCCCGAGCCGAAGAATCCCGCCACCGGCACCGGGGTAATGTTCTCGCAGACAAAGAACTCGCCTTCTTTTCCATCGTTTCCCCGCACCGTGTGCGGCGCGCGATCGCGGAACTTTTTGTCCATGCGCTCGCTCCACATGTTCGGCGGCTCAACAAAATGCGAATCACCAGAGATGATGCGATACTCCATACTTTGACCCTCCTTTGTTTGACAGAAGATAAATTAACTGTTTTGAGTATAGATCTCTTCCTACGTTAAAGTCAAACGCACGAAGCCACCTCTCACTTGACTCGACCGCACCCCCTGGTAGCGTGGCCGCAGCGTGACCTTTTCACACATAAGGAGGGAAGCATGGACGTTGGTCTCAGTAGGGGCGCACGGCGCGCGCCCTGTAAATTTCCTCCTTGTTCTGGGAATTCGCTCGGGGCTATAATCGCGACACCTGGTAGTCCCAAGCTTATAAGACAGAGTCGGAGAAAGGATTTCTTAGCCCCGGAAGGGCGAACAGGAGGGAGTCATGAGCAGGAATAGGTGTCTTTTCTGGATTTGCGTTCTGTGCTTTCCTCTGCTGGGTATTTGCCTCGCGCCGGTGGGTGGGCAGGCGCAAGAGCAAGAGGGAA
>JBGPOI010000232.1:0-7517 GCA_041487975.1 Binatia bacterium
AGGTCCGCTGGTTCGACGATGTGCGAGTCCGCTGAGAGCAGACGGGCGTTGTAGGATTCGGTCATGAAGCCTCCTCTTAAACAATTGAGAATTGAGAATGTAGAGTGAAGAATAGGAAGAATGGAAGTCGAGCAATTTTCACTCTTCACTCAGAACTCTTCACCCTTCACTCTCTTTGCCGCTCACCCCGCCCGCATCTCGCCGGCGCCGAGGGAGATCTTGTTGCAGGTGCAGGTGCCGACCTGGTGCAGTTCGATCACGTTGCCAAACGGATCTTGGACAAAGACTTGCTCTGAGTTCGGCGCGACCAAACCTTTGATGCCCCAGTGCCAGATGCCGCGTCGTTCCAATTCCTCGCGCGCTTCCTGGATGTTTTCCACGGCTAGGGCAACATGGGGTAGGGTAGGATCTTCTTTCTCACTACGAGCCATCGGCGACTTGCCGGTTGCGCCCATGAGGTGGATCTGCGTCGTGTTCTCGCCCTGGCCGATGTACATCCAGAAGCCGGGAATGGTGGGGATATTGGGCCGGTGCGAATCGGTGTGCAGTCCCAGGACATCGGTATAGAATTGCCGGGCGCTTTCAACTTCCTCCGGGGTCTTGCCAATACGGATACCGTGGTGGTGCAATTCGACAACTTTAATCGACATAATGAGTCCTCCTTACGTGTTTCGTTGGCGTTGCTACATATTTATCCTATAGCACAAGACTCCCACGCTGGAGAAGAGACGGCTATACCAAAGGTTGTCGCCTGCCCTGATCCGTGGTAGAGGCGTGAGGAATCCCCATGCATTATCTCTAAGGAGGTTTTCTATGAACGCTGCTGAATCGACCGCTGGACCCCAGGATCTCCTCTGCTGTACGATTTTTCCGCCGCGAAGAAGCTGTGGGAGGAGCAACAAGCCGGAAAGGCGGGAGGTTTGACCCTCAGCGTTGCCGTGCCGTCTGGGCAACGCGGTTTCTAGTCCGTGCTGCGGAGCTACACTCCGTACCCCGGCGAGCAAAGGAGGGATAATGCTCGGGCCGATTCGCTACCGTATCGTGGGCATGATCTTTTTGTTGGCCTTGATCAATCATGTCGATCGGGCCAACATCTCGATCGCTGCGCCTGTCATGATCCGCGAGCTGGGCTGGGACGAAGCCCGGTTCGGCATCATCTTCTCGGCCTTTTTGTGGGGCTACACAGTCATTCAGTTACCCGGCGGGTATTTTGCCGATCGCTTAGGCGGGCGCCTCATTCCCTGGCTCTGCCTGGGGTGGTCGGCGGCAACCTTGCTGACGCCGTTGGGAGCAACTGCCTTCCCGCTGATGCTGATGCTACGCTTCTTGGTCGGCGGGTGCGAAGCGCCGATCGTGCCGGCCCTGAGCATCACCAACGCGGCTTGGGTGCCACGGCACGAGTTGGCCCGCGCGCAGACGGTCATCCCCGCGGCGCTGAACGCGGGTATCATGCTCGGCTATCCGTTAGTGACATTCGTTACACTCAAATTCGGCTGGCCCTGGGTGTTCTATCTGTGTGGTGGGGTCGGCATCCTCTGGGCGTTCGGCTGGCTGTGGTACGGCCGCGGCACGCCTGAGGATCATGCTTCAGTCACGCCCGACGAACTCGCCTATATCCAAGCTGAGCGAGTTCGTCCGGCTTCTGAACACGCGGGCTGGGGACCAGTAGTACGCTCACCACGAGTGTGGGCGCTGGTCGCTTCTTACACACTGTGGGTCTACACCATGTGGCTGATGGCCGCCTGGCTCCCTACTTATCTCGTGCGCGGTCGGGGGTTTTCCGTCGGCGAGATGGGCGGTCTGGGTGCTCTCATCACCGGAGCGGCGCTGGTTGGCACGGTCGGTGGAGGCTGGCTCTCTGACGCGCTGCTGCGGCGCGGGGCTGGCGCCGATACGGCGCGCAAAACCCTGTCCCTGCTCGGCATGCTCATTGGCGCGCCGCTGATGGTTGCGGCGGTCGCTGTCGAATCGCCTTGGGCCTGCATCGTGTTGTTGATGGCTGCTCGTTTGTTCAACGACTCAGCGCTGGCCGGCTACATGAGTCTGCCGACGGAGATGAGTCCGCGCCACCTGGGTGCGATCTGGGGGTGCATGAGCACTTTTGGTAGCCTGGGCGGGATGGCGGCGACGATGCTGTCTGGGTTCATGGTCACCGCCACCGGCAATTGGGCCCTGCCTTTTTATACCGGGGCTGGGGCTATCCTTATTGCCGCATTGGTGATGGCGATTGGCGTATCGGCCCAGCCGCTGTTTCTCGATCAAGCTGCCGGACTCCAAACCGTTCGCCCGGTAAGCCGCCCCGGCGGAGCGTCTCTCCCATTCGAAGGGAGGTAAGAACTAGAGCAAATTGCAGATGTGTTTCCCCAGAAATGGATTCCCGCTCCCGGATCGGAGTCCGGGGCAAGCTTCGCGAGAATGACATCTCCAGGCCGTCTCCTGCGTCATGCCCGCGTAGGTGGGCATTCAGAGCCCACTATGGCATGAGCTAAACGCAATCGAAATCCGCTCTATCAACTCATTGCCGGCAGCAGGGCATCGTTTAAGTAGATCCGTTCTCCGGCCAGCTTCCCGCTCTCCTCAAAGCAGTAGACGATGCAAACCGGAACCTCGACCCGCTGGCCGCTCTTGTCGAGGAAGCTCAGCGGGTGCTCGGCAACCACGCTGTCGGCGCTGAGGTGACCGCCAAACGGAAGCCAGGCAGGGTGCGAAGTCTGTCCTCATAGAACGTATCATCTCGCCCTGCTGGCCGGAGGCGTATGGGAAAGTGAGGCAGCCAGAGGAAGGGCTAAGCGTACTGGCCGAGGCGTTGGCCGCAGTGGACAACACTGGAGAGCGTTTAGCCATTGGATTAGTTTTGGCTACGGCAGATCGCCTCCTGGAGGGGAATTAACGTCGCAGCCTCAGGGGACGAACGCACTGAGCGGCCCGCTCCAGTGCTAGGCGTCATTGCTCTGACTGGTGGGCAAAAGCGAAGCGTTGCCCACCCTACTTTACTGATAATTCAAGACCTGACCCCATTTCTTATCCCATTTCTTATCCGAGTTGAGCCTTCATCTGCTGGCAGCTCGAAGAGCCTCTGACTCCGGCTCTGAACGAGACGCGGCGAACTTTGATACGAACGTCTCTGCGAGTGGCCGCCGTACGGATGCCGGATCAATTCCAGCGCGCATAGCCGCAATCACACCGACCGCCTCCCAGTAATTGCCGACCCGATGAAACTGGCCCGGCGCCCAGGGTAGCGAGGACAGATCGTTCTTCATCAGGTTGCGGTTCTCATGCACAGCAATCACCGCGATCCCCTGTTCCAGGGCGGCAAGCGTAGGGAGCCCCAGGCAGCCGTCGGGAATCACAAGGCACGAGATATCCGCGGCCGTGAAAACACCCGGCCGATTCATCGCATGTGCGTCGGTGACAATGCGAGGACTTCGCTGCAAGCCCTTGAGGGTGCATTGCAGGAACGTCGCCGAGACAGCCTCTGCGGCCATCCGAGGATCGACGATCCCCGGGTCCATGTTGGCGATCTCCCGCGATTCGAACATTGGCGAGTGCGCGGTGGGGATGTCGTACATGCTAGAGAGCGCGTGCGTCAGCATGGCTTCGACGCCGCCCCACGGATTCACCATCTCGCCGCCAGCGTCAAAGTATCCCTGGTGGAACTCATGCGGCACGTCGATGACTGACGACAAGGCTACCGCATCGTATTGACCCATGCGCTCTTCAAGGAGCCCGCACAGGCCCTCCATCTCCTCGACACGCCCGGCCGCCCTGCCGGACGGCGAATAGCGCGCCCGAAGCTTCACGGGCGGATCAAGGCATACGACCTCAGGACACGAGAGGCCATAGGCGGCCCGGGCACCGCTGACCGCATTCACGGCAGCATTTACGAAAAGCTGATCGCGATGGGCGTCAATCACGACCAGCACACGGTTCGAGCGTACCGGTTGAAGCCCAACGGTCCCCATCAGGAGCCGCGTAACCACGCTTCCCTCGACGTACAGGGCGTTCTGGGGCATCTCGTTCAGGTCAGAGGCATTGACCACGTTCGGGTGCAGAACAAGCGTGTCGGATACCTCCGCGAGCATCCGGGCGACCGGTCCGGCGTCGCCGGCATGCCCGCCGATCTCCGCCCCGATCCCCGTGGGCACCAGGAGCACGATGTTGAACTGCTGCGTGTTCTCGATGAGCCGATGACGGAACTCGAAGACGGAGTTGATCGGCGACCGGCCCGATTCCGCCAGGCCGCTGACGACGCCGAACTCACACTGATAACCCGACGCGGTGGTCGCCGTAACCACAAACCTGACCGGGACCAAACCTTCGGGTATGTGCCGCGCACACGCTTGCCGAAGGTGCGTCAGCAACCCCTCATGGCCTGCGACAGCCCGAAACTCGAACCCCTCCTCAAGCAACAACATCGCCATATCAGGTCCCATCCTTATCCGCGCCGCACTTAGCGCCGGGTCACTACGTTGGCCGTCCAGTCCGTTGAACCAAACCACTTCGCCGTAAATTTCGCCGCCTCGTCCGTGTCGAACTCCTTGCACGAAAAGATGTTTACGTACGCAGCCTTCATCAGATCGAGCGCGCGGATCACGATCGTACTCGTGAGGATGAATTGCACCGCGCTAGTTCCCTTTGTCTTGGGATGGGTCTGCTGTTCATCCTCTGGGACGCCCACGTCATCCCAGAAGTGCAGGTCGCAGCGTTCCATGTCGATCAGTTCACAGAGTTCCTCGCAGAACTGCTCGATCTCTCGGCGCGTGAACCTGCGGGCGTCGCAGCCGTGAAGATCTAGAATAAGCTCCTGTCCATATATCTCTCGGGAAAAAACGTTGCTATCCATTACCATGCACTCAAGAGAATCTTTACCAATGTCAGCTATAACTCTCCGTGCTCCGGTCGAGTTCACTAACGTCGCATCACTCATCTTCTCATATGCCGAACTCCGCTGGATGCTTTGCAACATATCGCGTGACTCCAGCATATTGAGATTCACCCGCTTGCATAGACTCTAGCAACGCATTCAGGTCCTCGGCGACGCTGGGCTTTTCTATCGCGAACTTGGCAATGAGTTTCATTACGGTTGTCACCGTCTTTACAGTCTTACGCCGACAGACTTTGAGGCGCCTACGAAACAAATGAAATATGTTAATCGTCTTTTCCCCTTCCGGATTATCGTTCAGAGAGAATATCTGCCCGGTTGGGTCATAGCCCAAGTACTCTTCTGGATCATCGGAGCACGGATCAACCAAGAGAGTATGCTCCGCATGAACGTCGTCTGATAGACCCATTGCCCTGGTGCTCTCATCCAGCAGCGGAAACTGATCGACTTTGCCGCTAGCTGGTAGTTCCCTGGCATCCTCCCATCGAGGCCGATCCTTGCGCCGTTGATTGCAGTGCTGGCACGAGGGGTAGAGGTTCTCCCACACGTATGTGAGCCAATAGTATCCCGGGTGATCCTCACGTTCCGCAACGCGCCCTTTGGGACGAAAGTGTTCCACGTCCCAATCTGCTGTTGCCGTCATCTCAGATTCACAATACGCACATTTGTCATAGAACAGGCGCTCAAGAGCTTTCCTGACCTCAGCATGGGCATAGATCGCCTTGTCGGCCTTGTGCTCACCTTTCTCCTCAATCGCCGTTGCGGTTGCATGCGCAGCCAGCTCAAACCAAGCGTCGTTTGGCCTGATGTTCACACCATTTGCGTCGGTCTGGTCGCGTTCGACGTAGATCATGCCTCGGCTCCAGCTAGAGATTGTGTTTCTTCAGAATCCTCTGAAGTTCCTTCAAGGCTGGATTCTCCCGAAACTCTGGTATCTCCTGTGCAGCCAATTCAGAGCCGAGCTTCTCCAGATCTTTCTGCTCCTTCGGCGAGCGGCGCGGTTTGGCGGCAAGCTTACGGTAGCGCTGAAGCTCCTTAGTCACCTCCGGTGTGTAGGTATCGGAATCGAAGAGCTTCGGATCGGAAAGCATGTCCTCCACGGAATACCCATGAAAATCAAGGACGGACTCGTGTGCAACTACATTACGAGGACCTTCCTTCTTGAGAACCACAAGTTCATTGGGCGCGGCCCCCAATGCAACCATCGGACTGTGTGTGGTAGCGATAATCTGTACATGCGGCAGCAACTTGCTAAGTCGAGAGAGCAACTTAACTTGTAAGGAAGGGTGTAAGTGTTGTTCTATTTCGTCAAGCAGCACGATTCCCCTTACGTCACCGGTTTGGGTAACGCAGTCTGCTAGCATAGCCCAAGCGTAGAGATCAAGGATCCAGGCTAGTGTCTTGCGATAGCCGTCTGCCCATCCTTCAAGCGGGATGTTGTCCCCGATGCTCCTGCCCGAGATCCTTACGCCTCCACCTTTCACCAGAGTAATCTTGGCATCACTATCTAGCCCCAGTGCTTCCTTGATGTTGTTCCAGACATATGGAAACTGCTTGCTTCCGACGAAGTCCCGCAAGCGCCGGAGCACCAGTTCCGTTTGAATAAGCGTCTGTTCGTACTGAAATAGGGTATATACGGAATCAATAACTCGATAGGTTCGTCCTGTTCCTGGACCTTCGTTGGCGCGACCAATCCCGTAACCACAGACAAGATAATTCACACGATGACTTTTTGGTTTCTTGTCCCTCAACACGTCTTGTCCGTGTTCGTCATTGATTACTGTCGTGAGTTTCGTGTCGGGCGTCTTGCTGCTTTCTCGTCCCTGGTTCGGTCGCAATTCAATCGTGATGGTTGCATCGCACTCCCCTTCGGCAACAAATTGTCCTGTCGGCTCTGCCAGAAGGCCGCTCGCGTCCTTTCGATCGGCGAGGCCCACAGCAATGGCACGAAGTAACGTAGTCTTTCCGGTGCCGTTCTCGCCGATAAAAATCGTGCGAAGACGCGGAGTGGGCAGTCCTGACCTTGACTGTGTGGTTAGATCAAGATCTAGTTTCCGAAAGGAGCGAACATTTCGCAAGGAAATACGAGAGACATACATCGCTGCTGCTACTCCTATATGGGCATGGGGGCAACGAGTTCAGAAATGATGCGTTGGTCGAGCTCGCGAAAGCGACTGGAGCCCTCGCCAGCAACGCAAGCAAAGCACCCCTTACGCATACTACCTCGACGCCAATGTTCCAAATGGCTGGCAGTTCAGGGTGTGAAATGCTTCCTGCCAACCATGCCTCCTTGCCAACGGCGTGGAGGTCGTCAACGAAGTGTGAAAGCTGTTCGAGAGCATAGTAATCGAGCAATCCCTTGCCGATGTCCTTGCGAAAGGTGTCGATGAGCAGACCGTCGCACTCGATCTGCTCGACGAGTCTCGGACCGTCCTCATGTCTCCTATTCCACCAACCTGCTAGCTCAGGGGCGCGGCTCCAACCGCGACGGTTCATGCTCACTCAAAACCACAACAGGGGCCGTGTTCCCCGCAGCGGTGAGCTAGGCCCCGGCCCTGGGAAACTCAAATACCGGGGTTTCAATGACACGACTCGGCACTTGCCGTTCCCAAACAATCTCCTGCAACCGCTCGAC
>JBGPOI010000233.1:0-7502 GCA_041487975.1 Binatia bacterium
CACAGCGGGGTGGAGAGCGGGTTCCGCTATCTCTTGATCTGGACCGCGACCGTTTTTCTGTTCTACTCTGCAGCTAGTAGCAAACGGTCCGTGTACATCCTCCCCTTGTATCCGGCGGTCGCCCTGCTCATTGGCGCGTGGTGGCAGGAACTGCGACAAGGGACGGTGGCATTGCCCAGGTCTGTCCTCTTACTCTTACGGGGAAGTGGATATGTCTGTTTCGCGGTGGTTGTCATCGCCGTCGCGGCGGTGTTGGCTCAGTTCCTCGGTCATGACTCCCTGGCGGTGATTCGCCCGTTGTTGCATCCGAAAGACCAGAGCAACCTGCCGATCTTTACCGGCATCGTTTCTACCCGTCCTCTGGCTTTTCTGTTGTGGTTCGGTGTGGTGGGGCCGTCCGCACTCCTGCTGGTGCGAGGCGTGCGAGGCCAGTATTGGGGCGAGGTCTTTGCCTCGCTGGTGGCATTCACCATCAGTACTTTCCTGTTGGTCAACAACGTTTTCCAACCGGCTCTCGGCGCGGCCCGTACCTTCCAGCCCTTCATGCCGCGTGTGGTAGAGCATGTCGGTAATGCGCCGTTATTTTTTTACCGTGCATTTGACAGCGGTGCCCTTTACTACGCCGGCCGTCGCATTCCCTTTTACGACCCCTCAGCGCGACCACCTGACTCTCCGTGTTTTCTTCTCACCTGGGAAGAAGAGTGGGCAAAACTTGCCCACCAGGCAGGCCCGGGGTTGCAAGCCGTCGCGATGAGCGAGGGTACGGGCCCTAAAGGGAACCATCGCCTTGTGCTCGTGTATGTCCCACCGGGGACGATTCCCCCGGCTGAGAATGCGATTCCTGCTGACTATGATACTCCCGAGGAAGACACACTATGAGTTCTCAGGTTGCCTTAACGTCTTCACCAGATCGGGAAACGATCTTGGAAACCTTGGTCATACAGGCGGAACTGGGGCAGGACGAATTGGTCAGCGCCGGTGTGGCCACACTCCATCCGGCGGACGTAGCCGAACTGCTCGACGTCGTCGAAGAGCCGGAGATCAAGCAAAAGATCTTTAGCTTTCTTGACCCTGACCTGGCTTCAGAGGTGCTCAGCCTTGTTTCCTCCCTCACTCGTGCTGAACTGACACAGGAGCTGTCGAATGCGGCGCTGGGGGATTTGGTCGAACGGCTCGACTCTGACGACGCGGCTGATCTGCTGGGGTCTCTTCCTGAGGAGCAGGCTCGAGCGGTGCTGGACCAGGTGCCGGAGCAACTCTCCGCCGAAATGGAACAGCTCCTGCGTTACCCGGCCGATACTGCCGGCGGGATCATGCAGACCGAGCATGTCGCCGTTCCGGAAGGCACGCGCGTTGAGCAGGCAATCGAGATGATCCGCAGCCACATCGACGAAGTATCGGACATTCATAATGTGTTTGTGACCGACCACGCCCAGCGGTTGGTCGGCGTTTTGCCGCTGCGCAAATTGATTCTGGCCCGGCCGGGAGAGCTGGTGGACAAGGTGATGGACCGGCAGGTGATCTCGGCGCGGGTGGACCTGGACCAGGAACACGTCGCGCAGATTTTCAAGCGCTACGATGTGGTGTCCATTGCGGTGATTGATGCAGAGGGTAGGCTCCTGGGCCGCATTACCATTGACGACGTGATGGATGTGCTCGAAGAAGAAGCCACCGAAGATATCTATACCATCGCCGGTGTGCAGCATTCCGGCACGGAGAAGATCAACCTGGTGTCTGACCCCGTGCTCAAGCGCGTCCGTTTGCGCTTCTCCTGGATTCTCATCACTCTCACCTTCGAACTGGTTGTCGCTTTGGTGATCTCCAAGTTTTTCGTCACCACCATTGAGAAGCTAGCTATTCTGACGGCTTTTATTCCCGTCATCATTGCCATTGCCGGCAATGTCGGCTTGCAGTCTTCCACCTTGGTGGTGCGCTCGATTGCGCTCGGCACGATTTCGCTGTCCAAGGCGACGCGCATCATCTTCTCTGAAACTCGCACCGGGTTTGCCCTTGGTCTCATCTGCGGGTCGATTACCGCTATTGTCGGGTTTCTCATCAACATGAAAAATCCCGACGTAATGCAGCTCTCGGTCTCGGTGTTTGTCGGTATGGTTTCAGCGCTCACCGCCGCAGCGACCATGGGCACGGTTGAGCCGCTGCTGCTCTATAAGCTGAAGCAAGATCCCGCCGTCTCCTCTGGCCCGCTGATCACCGCGGTCAACGACCTGATGGGCACGACCATGTACCTGCTCGTCGCTACGTTTCTGCAAGGCTAAGGCCGATTCCGTTGCAGGCGAAAGGAGCAAGGGAAAGACGAACAAGAGGAAGGTCATCTGAAGATTTTTTTACGACTGGCCGACAGGTCGTGAAAACGCGCCGATCTATGGTGGCTGCGTGATCTCCTCAGTCATAGTTTGCTAGTCTCGTCTTTACTTCTCTTTCCTTGCGGTGCATGCGGATCGCTTCGCTGCGCGAGATTTCGTGATCGTAACCCAGAAGATGCAGGACGCCGTGGATCAGCAGGGTTTGCAACTCTTCCCGCAACGAATGTCCTCGCCGTTGCGCCTGGCGCGCGGCCGTCTCGACGGAGATTACTACATCTCCCAGTAGGGAGGGCTGGAGGGCATCGGCGAGCGGAAACGACAGGACGTCAGTCGGTTTGTCCTTTCCCCGATACTGGCGGTTCAGGACCCGGATCTCGGGGTCCGTCACCAGGGCCAGGCTGAGTTCCGCCCGCGTCTGATCCAGGTGATGCAGAACCGTCCGGCCCCACCGTCGCAACTCGACCCGGCTCACTCCGGGCGCCTTGCCAGAGATGCCGATCGTCATAGCGCGCCTGCGCTCGACTGCGGCGGAGTTCCTTTTTTTCCTGCTCGGCGCGCTCTTTTTCTTCTTGCGCTCGCTCATAAGCGGTGATGATGTCCTGCACCAAGCGGTGACGGACTACGTCCTTTTCGCTGAAAAACGCAAACTTGATGTCTTCAATGCCCCGCAGGATCCGCTGCGCCTCTTTGAGCCCGGAGCGCGTGCCGGTGGGCAGGTCGATCTGCGTGACGTCGCCGGTGATCACCGCTTTGGAGCCGTAGCCCAGGCGGGTGAGGAACATCTTCATCTGCTCGGTGGTGGTATTTTGCGCCTCATCGAGAATGACAAACGAGTCGTTGAGCGTGCGGCCGCGCATGAACGCCAGCGGCGCGACCTCGATGGTGCCCCGCTCGATCATTTTGCTGGCGCGGTCAAAGTCCACCATGTCGTGCAGCGCGTCGTACAACGGGCGCAGATACGGGTTGATCTTCTCGGCCAGGTCGCCCGGGAGGAAACCTAGTTTCTCTCCTGCTTCCACCGCCGGGCGCGTAAGTACAACGCGACTCACTTTATGTTTCATCAGCTCGGCCACGGCGACCGCCATAGCCAAATAGGTTTTTCCCGTTCCAGCAGGGCCTATGCCGAAGACAATGTCGAAACGACGGATGGCGTCGATGTAGGCCTTCTGCGCGATGCTTTTGGGGGTAATCGTACGGCGGTGGGCTGAGATGTAGACGGTGTCGAGAAAGATGTCGCGCAGGTTGGCGGAGCGATCGCCGCTCAGGATACGAATGGCGTAGTCAACATCGCTGGGGTAAACTGGGTACCCATTTTGGAGGAGCCCATAGAGCTGAGAGGCAACCTTCCCAGCCAGCAGCCGTTGCTCCTCGTCTCCGGTAATGATGAGTGAGGTGCCCGATGCGGAAATCTTCACTCCCAGAGCCTTCTCGATGCCACGCAGGTGCTCGTCCTGGTGACCGAGGAGATCGTGGAAGAAGCGATGGTTCTCAAACTGTAGGCGGGATGTGTCCCCGTTCGTCTGGCTCAAGTTTGGCGCTGCCCTCCTTTACGTACCCTTTTCGATCAGCTCATACACCTTTTGCAGGGCTTCATCCAGACGTGTCGGGTCCTTGCCGCCAGCTTGGGCGAAGTCCGGCCGGCCACCGCCGCCACCCCCTACCAGGGGCGCGATCTGCTTGATGATATTGCCGGCGTGATAATGTTTCGTGACTTCCTTACTCACTGCCGCCAAGAGGGCAACCCGCTCGCCTTGAATCGCCCCTAACACCACCACTGCCGGGTGCAGTTTTTCGCGCAGCCGGTCAGCCAGCTCGCGCAGCCCTTTGTCATCAACTCCTTCGACGCGGCTTGCGACCACGCTGACGCCGTTCAACCTGCGCGCCCGAGAAAGAATATCATCGCTCTGGGAGGCGACCAGCGTGCTCTGAATCTGGGCCAGCTTCTTTTCTAGCTCGCGTTGCTGAACCAAGAGCTTTGCCAATTTGTCAGCCACGTCCTCTTCTGTTCCTTTGAGGATGCCGCTGATCTCTTTGAGGATTTGCTCGCGCTGGCGTACCCACTCCAGGGCTCCCTCGCCCGTGGTCGCCTCGACCCGCCGCACGCCGGAGGCGACTGCTGATTCGGCCTTCAGCTTGAACAAGCCGATGTCACCGGTACGGCTCACGTGCGTCCCCCCGCACAGCTCGGTCGAGAAGTTACCCATTTTCAACACCCGTACGCGCTCGCCGTACTTTTCGCCAAAGAACGCCAGAGCCCCACTTTTGAGTGCGTCAGTCAGTGACATTTCTTCGCTGGTCACCTCGGCGTTCTCGCGGATGTGGCTATTGACCAGATCCTCAATGCGCTCAAGTACGTCGTCCTTTACCGGACTGGTATGGGTGAAGTCAAAACGCAACCGCTCCGGGGCGACCAGAGAACCCGCCTGGCGCACATGCGTGCCCAAAATCTCACGCAGAGCCGAGTGCAAGACATGCGTAGCTGAATGATTGAGCCGGGTAGCTTCCCGCCGCCCGGCGTCTATGGTAAGCCGAACTCGGTCTCCCGCCTGGATTGTCCCACGAATCACTCGGCCGCGATGTACGATCAGAGACGGCTGGGGTTTTTGCGTGTCGGAGATTTCCACCAGATCCCCACGGGCAGTCTCCATCCTGCCGGTATCGCCAACCTGACCACCAGACTCGCCGTAGAAAGGAGTCTCAGCAGTGACGATTTCGACTTCCTCGCCTTCACGCACGGCACTCGTGCAGGTTTCTCCCTTAACCAACGTGGCTAGTACCTCGGATTCCCATTCGATGATGCGGTCGCCGACAAAGCGGGAGCGCAGGTCGGTCAGCCCGGCGCTGAGGTAAACCGCACCCTTTTGTCCCTCACGAGCGCGGGTGCGCTGTTCTGCCATCGCCCGCTCGAATCCCGCCCGATCCACACCGAGCCCTTCGGACGAGAGGAAGTCTTCGGTCAAATCGAGAGGAAAGCCGTAGGTGTCGTACAGCCGAAAAGCGACGTCCCCGGCGAGGGTAGTATCGCTACTCTGGCGCAAAGCTGCGATTTCCTGCTCCAGCAGGGCAAGCCCTTTGCCTAGAGTTTCAGCGAAGCGTTCCTCTTCGTTTCGTACTATCTCCGCGAGATAATCTTTGCGCTCGATCAACTCGGGGTAGGCCGAGCCCATCAGGCGCACGACGCTCTCGGTCACATGAGAGAAGAAGGGACCCTCAAAACCGAGCAGCCGGCCGTGGCGTAGGGCTCGACGCATGATGCGGCGCAGGACATAACCCCGCCCTTCATTGGTAGGGACAACGCCATCAGCGATGACAAAAGCTGCCGCCCGCGCATGATCTGCGATCACACGAAAGGAAATGTCGAGCTCTGGATCGTCGCCATAGCGTTTATCGCTCAGCTCTTCAGCACCGCGGATCACCTCACGCAACAGATCAGAGTCATAGTTCCCACCCACGTTCTGCAATACCGCGGCGACGCGCTCCAGGCCCATGCCGGTATCGACATGCTTAGAGGGAAGTTCATCGAGCGACCGGTCGGGATTGCGGTTGTACTGGATAAAGACCAAATTCCACAACTCGATGTAGCGTGAGCAGCTGACATTAACCTGGCACACATGGCCCGGCGTGTTCTCGCGCTCACACGAGCCGGGGCCGCGGTCGATATGGATCTCCGAGCATGGCCCGCACGGTCCGGTTTCGCCCATTTCCCAAAAATTATCTTTGTCACCGAACCGCAGGATGTGGTCGCGGCTGATGTCGGTCTGTTTGCGCCACCACTCATCAGTCTCGTCATCGGTGGTGTACACCGTGGCCCACAGTTTGTCTTTGGGCAGACGCCACACGCTGGTGAGCAACTCCCAGGCCCAGAAGATCGCCTCTTTCTTGTAATAGTCGCCGAACGACCAATTGCCGAGCATCTCGAAGAAGGTGTGGTGATAGGTATCTCGTCCCACCTCTTCGAGATCGTTATGCTTGCCGGAGACGCGTAGGCATTTCTGTGAGTCCACCACTCGCGACTGCGTCGGCCGCTCGATGCCGAGGAAAATGTTTTTGAACGGCACCATGCCGGCGTTAGTAAAGAGCAGAGTAGGGTCACTGGCCGGGATCAGGGACGCGCTGGGCACGATCTGATGGCCGCGTTCGGCGAAGAAGCGCAGGAAACTGTCACGAATTTCTTTCCCAGTCATCAACGGTACTCTTCCTCTATGGCTCAGCCGTCTTCCGGGGCGCTGCCGAGCAGACTCTCGACCACTTCCTGAGAATAACCACGGCGCAGCAGCAAGCGAAACGCCCGAGCGTAGGTCTGCGGTTCTTTTAGCGCGTCCGCAGAGAAACGGCTAGCCAGGAGGCGCTTGGCAGAGTCCAGCTCTTGCCTCTCCCCGCTCGTGTCCAGCGTTTGTCCGACCGTGTCAGAAGAAAGTCCCTTTTGCGCCAATTTGGCTCTGATTCCCTCAGAGCCGAATCCACGCGAGCGCAGACGCTCGACCTGGTCGGCCGTCAGGCGTGCATCGTCGAGGTAGCCCTGAGTCTTGAGGCGCACAACCATGCGAGTCACAGCCGCGGCGATGAAACCTTTGGCAAGCAGCTTGTCTGCCAATTCCTGTTCGCTGTAAGCGCGCCGGGCGAGCAGGCGGTAGGCGTAATCAAGAGGAGTGAGGGAAGATTGCGGATTGCGGATTGCGGATTGCGGATTTCTCATGCCGGCAGTTCGACCTTGTCGTAGACTTCGGCGAGTACCAGATCACAGTCGATGGAGGACAGGTGTATCGTGTCTTCCAGCCGGTTGGTTTCCGAGAGCAGCCAGCGGTTGTCCGATTGCCGCACGAAGTGCTCGACATGGTGTTTGTCTTGCGCAATCAGCACGTACTCGCTGAGCGAGGCGAGCGAGCGGTAGTGCTCAAACTTCCCCCCTCGGTCGTAGTCTTTGGTAGATTCGGACAGGACTTCCACGATCAGGGTGGGATTCAGCAGTGTATCTTGCTGCTCGTCGGCAAATTGCGCCTGACCACACACCACAACAACATCCGGGTAAGTGTAGAGTCCAGTTGGACTGACTCTGACGCGCATGTCGCTCGCATAGGCTTTACAAGGTCGCCCTCTAAGCTGCCCAACCAGCAAATACACAAGGTTTGCGACAATACTGACATGTCGTTCGCTCGCGCCCGACATCGCGAACATTTC
>JBGPOI010000234.1:0-7489 GCA_041487975.1 Binatia bacterium
TCAATTTCTTTCGACTTGAACCTGTAACGGTGAAACCACGAGAATGTGAGCGGCATCACATCCGACACCGGTGCCAACTGGTAAGCCGCTTGCCATAAGTGACCCGCTGTTGAAGTTTATCAGGCGCAGATGCTATCGTTCGACGTGTTCCTGGCAACAATCGGCTTCTCCACGGCTCCGGGTCAGAGCGAGAGGAACGCGTGAATCTCCTCTTCGATCTTGATGGAACGCTGACGGATCCCCGCAAGGGGATAGTCCGCTGCATCCAGCATGCGCTCGTCACTCTGGGATACCAACCTCCCGACGCTTCCGCTCTCGAACTGGAGTCGGCAAAGCCTGAGGCGATTGTGAGTTCCATGGCGGAGCTGATCGAGTACATCCGCTGCTCAACCCGCCGCTGAATACCCAATCGGAAAGCAACGAAAAATGAGCAGATTATTCTCTGCGAGCAAGAAGTCAGCTATCGGCCAGAGCCCGGACATTCTTCCCCATGATGAGTACAATGCCATCCTCGTCGCCAACGTCCATCCGGCAGATTGGGAAAACCCTGAACCCGCGCCTCGTTACAATCTCGTCATCATCGGCGCCGGCACTGCCGGCCTGGTGACTGCGGCTGGCGCTGCTGGTCTGGGCGCCAAAGTCGCGCTCATCGAGCGACACCTTTTGGGCGGTGACTGCCTGCATGTCGGTTGCGTCCCCTCGAAGTGCGTGATTCGCTCTTCGCGCGTCCTCGGCGACCTCGCTGCTGCCGCTGCACTGGGCGTGCACGTGCCTACGGGAATAGCAGTCGACTTCCCCGCTGTCATGGAACGGATGCGACGCCTGCGCGCCCGCCTCAGTCACCATGATTCGGTTCACCGTTTTCATGAGCAGTTAGGCGTTGATGTCTTTCTCGGTGAGGGTCACTTCACCGGTCCGGGTACGGTGGCGGTCGGCGACAACACCTTGCGCTTCAAGAGAGCGGTGATTGCCACCGGCGCCCGAGCCGTGCAGCCACCGATCCTCGGTTTGCCTGAGGCGGGGTTTCTCACCAACGAGACTGTCTTCTCCCTTACCGACCGCCCCCAACGGCTCGCGGTCATCGGCGGCGGACCGATCGGCTGTGAGTTGGCTCAGGCGTTTCGGCGATTGGGCAGCGAGGTGACTCTCATCGAGATGGAACCGCAGTTCCTCCTGCGAGAAGATCCAGAAGCCGCCGCCATTCTCTCCGACACGTTTCGGCGGGAGGGAATTCACGTCAGGCTGAACACGACGCTCAAAGAAGTGACCGCCGCTGGCCAGGACAAATGCCTCCACCTGGACAGCGGCGGAAACGAGGAGATCCTGACGGTCGAGGAAATCCTGGTGGGAGTCGGACGTGCGCCCAACATTGAAGGTCTGAACCTTGAAACTGCGGGGGTGGCATACAGCAAACAGGGAGTTCGGGTTAACGACTACTTACAGACTACTAACCCACGCATCTACGCCGCCGGCGACATTTGCCTGGACTATAAGTTCACCCACGCCGCCGACGCCGCCGCTCGGGTCGTCATTCAGAACTCCCTGTTCTGCGGACGTAAAAAACTGAGCACCCTGACGATCCCCTGGTGTACCTATACCGACCCAGAGATCGCCCATGTCGGCATGTACGAACGCGACGCTCAGAAGCGGGGAATTGCCGTTACCACGTTCACTATCCCGATGCGGGAAGTGGACCGCGCCATCGCCGATGGCGAAGAAGAAGGATTCGTCAAGGTCCACGTAAAAAAAGGGACCGACCAGATCCTGGGCGCGACCATTGTCGCCCGTCACGCTGGAGAGATGCTCAACGAAATCACTCTGGCCATGGTTAGCAAAATCGGCCTGGGCACGCTCTCCTCAGTCATTCATCCCTACCCAACCCAGGCTGAAGCGATCCGCAAAGCGGCGGACGCCTACAACCGCACCCGCTTGACGCCTTTCGTGAAGAAGCTATTCAACTCGTGGTTGGTGTGGACCCGCTAGCGCGCCCGTGGTTTCCGCCTTCACAAAACAAGTGACGCAAGCGAGGTGAGAGATGCGTGTTGTCGTTGGGGCTGACCATGCCGGATTCGAACTCAAAGAAAAGCTGATCGCATACCTGGGCGAGCTGGGGTACCAAGTGAACGACGTTGGCACTCACAGCACGGCTCCTAGTGATTATCCCGATTGCGCCGAAGCGGTGGGGGTTGTGGTGCGCGGCGGTCAGGCTGACCGCGGGATCGTGATTTGCGGCAGCGGCGTGGGAACCGCGATCGCGGTCAATAAGTTGCCTGGCATCCGCGCCGGACTGTGTCACGATACTCACTCCGCGCACCAAGGGGTAGAACACGACGATATGAACGTGCTGGTGCTGGGCGCGCGCGTAATCGGTGTAGATCTGGCTCGAGAACTGGTCCGCACTTTCTTAGCAGCAGTATTCTCGAACGAGGAGCGTCACCGTCGCCGCCTCGACAAACTGAGAGCGTTGGAAACCCGGTATGGTGGGATGGACGACGCTCAGTAGACGATCATGACAGCCCAAGACAGGTCAAAGACAGGTCAAGGCAAGTCTAGGAGTCAAGACGAGTGCAGAATCAAGACAAATTCAGGGTGCGGGAGAAAGAGAAAAAGGGGCGTGGTGAGGCTTCTTCACTACTCGTCGGGATAGCGGACACCAGAGGGTTATGTTAGCCTTTCTCCTGTGGCAATTATCAGTACTCTTGCAGCCCGACGACCTGCCGAGGACCCCATCCCGACTAATGTGCCAGAAGAATTGATACAAGCGATTCTTTCCGCCCGTGTAACGAGAGCGTAAAGAATAAGGGCGCGTGCCGCGCGCTCTACTCGTCGGTCACGCTTTGCAGCGCCCGGCGGGCGGTGCGTGTCACCAGGGTGGTCACCAAAATCGTCGCGGCCGAGCCAAGCACCAGCATGACAGAGGACGCGGCGCCTTTCTCCACTATCGCACCACCGGCAAGGGCAGCAACGTCGCCCGCCAACTTGCCGTAGTAGACGTAGAGAAGAGTGCCGGGAATCATCCCGACCGAGGCAATGAGATAATCAACGAAGCGCACCTTGGTCAAGCCGAGCGCATAGTTGAGCAGATTAAAGGGGAACGCCGGCGAGAGACGCAACAGGAAGACAATCTTGCGTCCCTGTGCGCTTACCGCGCGATCGATCGCAGCAAAGCGTGCCGCTGCCTGCGACTCGTTGCTCGATTACCGCCCGGGCGAGATGACGGGACACAAGAAAGGCGGCTGAAGAGCCCAGGACTGCTGCCACAAAGACATAGAGGACTCCTTTGCTTAGACCAAAAATTGCGCCGGCCGCAAGGGTCAGAAGCGAGCCTGGGACAAAAGCGACCGCCGCCACCGCATAGCCGACGATGAAGACAACCGGCCCCCAGACACCAAGACTGTTCACCCACAGGGCAAACTGAGGTACATACGCGCCCACCTGACGACCAAGCATAATCAATGCCGCCACGACAACGACACCCAATCCGATACGCCTCAAGGGCGGACGCCCGCCTTGCGCTACGGCACGCGGGGCAGTGGCTTCGGCACGACTTTGTGGCATGCACTTCTCTCCCTTCTGGTTTCTCAGATGCTCTCGGATGTGCCTGCGTTTCCAGTACCCCTGGTTCGTACAGTCTTGTGGCGGCGGCGGGAAAAGGAGCGCGCCAGAGAGCGACGAAACCAGATCAATGGCAGCAGCATCTTCTGTAGCAAGAAAGAGGAGGCGAGTAACCGTGGCGAAACAACAGCTTGACGAGTTGTGTATCAATACGATCCGCACCCTGTCGATGGATGCGGTCCAGCAGGCCAACTCCGGCCACCCCGGGACGCCGATGGCGATGGCGCCGGTAGTCTACTGCTTGTGGCAACGGTTTTTGCGCTTCGACCCTAATGACCCTATCTGGCCCAACCGCGACCGCTTCGTGCTTTCCATCGGCCACGCCTCGATGCTACTCTACTCCGCGCTGCATCTGACCGGAGTGAAGGCCGTCAACCCCAAATATGAATCCCTCGGCGAACTCTCGGTCAAGCTCGACGACATCAAACGCTTTCGTCAGCTTGACAGCAAGTGTCCCGGCCACCCCGAGTACCGTTGGACCTCAGGTGTCGAAACGACCACCGGCCCGCTCGGCCAGGGCGTGGCCACCAGCGTTGGTATGGCTATCGCCGAGCGTTGGATGGCAAGCTACTTCAACCGCCCCGGTTTCGCGATGTTCAACTACAACGTCTACGCCCTGTGCGGGGATGGGGACATGATGGAGGGAGTGTCAGGCGAGGCCGCGTCGCTGGCCGGCCATCTCAAGCTCTCCAACCTGTGTTGGATCTACGACAACAATAGGATCACCATCGAAGGTCACACCGCTTGGGCTTTTAGCGACGACGTGGCCACGCGCTTTATCGGCTACGGCTGGAATGTCACCCGCGTCGGTGACGCCAACGACCTGGAGATGCTCGAGCGCGCGTTCAAGACCTTCCAAAATACTAGTGACCGCCCTACCCTGATTATCGTCGATAGCCATATCGCCTACGGTGCGCCGCATAAGCAAGACACCAGCGCCGCGCATGGTGAACCATTAGGAGAAGAAGAAATCAAGCTAGCCAAGCGCACCTATGGCTGGCCGGAGGATGCTAAGTTCCTCGTGCCGGAAGGGGTGCGGGAATATTTTCAGGAAGGCATGGCCCAACGTGGGCGTGAGCTGCGCGAGGCCTGGATGATGCAATTTAACCAGTACCAGGCGCAATATCCGGAACTGGCCGACCACCTCTATAAAATGCAGCACCGTCAGCTTCCGGAGGGGTGGGACAAAGACCTGCCCACATTTCCGGCTGACCCGAAAGGAGTGGCTGGGCGCGATGCGTCGGGGCAGGTGCTCAATGCCGTCGCTCAGCACCTGCCGTGGTTGATTGGCGGCTCAGCCGATCTCGCGCCTTCGACCAAGACCCGCCTCACATTCGCGGCAGCGGGAGATTTCACCGCCGACAGTTACGGTGGACGCAACTTTCATTTCGGCGTCCGCGAGCACGCGATGGGGGCGATCCTCAATGGTCTCTCACTGTCAAAAGTCCGTCCGTATGGCTCCGGGTTTCTGATCTTCAGCGACTACTCGAGACCGGCGATTCGACTCAGCGCGCTCATGGAGATCCCGGTGATCTACATCTTCACCCACGACTCCATTGGCGTCGGCGAAGACGGTCCCACCCACCAGCCCATCGAGCAACTGGCCTCCCTACGCGCCATCCCTGGGTTGATCATCCTGCGTCCGGCCGATGCCAACGAGGTGGTCGAGGCCTGGCGGGTCATTATGCAACTCCACCACGAGCCGGTGGCCCTGGTCCTCAGCCGGCAAGCGTTGCCCACCCTGGACCGCGGCAAGTATGCGCCGGCATCCGGTGTCGCGCAGGGGGCCTACGTGCTGGCCGATACCCCCGACGGCAGACCCGAGGTTCTTTTACTGGCCAGCGGGAGCGAAGTGTCACTGTGTGTTCGGGCCTACGAACAGCTCCAAGCCGAAAACGTCAAGGCTCGCGTGATCAGCATCCCGTCGTGGGAGCTGTTCGAGCAGCAGAGCCAGGAGTATCGTGAAAGTGTTATTCCGCCTGCGGTGACCGCGCGGGTCTCGGTGGAACAGGCTTCCACTTTCGGCTGGTCGCAGTATGTCGGCGGGACCGGTCACAGTATCGGCATGAAGACCTTTGGCGCCTCGGCGCCACTCAAGGAATTGCAGCAGAAGTTTGGCTTTACCGTCGAGCACGTGATCGCCGCGGCCAAGGAACAGTTAGCGAAAATGAGGTGAGCGATGCGCATTATCATTGGTGCTGACCATGCAGGATTCGACCTCAAGGAACAGATGACCGCATACCTGCGCGAGTTGGGGCATCAGGTAACGGATATCGGCTCCCACAGCACCGCTCCAGTCGATTACCCCGACTATGCCGAAGCAGCCGGACTTGCTGTGCGCGAAGGCCACGCCGACCGTGGCGTTGTGATCTGCGGCAGCGGCGTGGGCGCGTCGGTAGCAGCCAACAAGCTGCCGGGCATTCGCGCCGGGCTTTGTCATGACACCTATTCCGCCCATCAGGGCGTGGAACACGACGATATGAACGTGCTGGTGCTGGGCGCGCGGGTGATCGGTATCGAGATGGCACGGGAGTTGGTCCGCGCCTTTGTCGGAGCGGTCTTCTCCGGCGAGGAGCGTCACCGCCGGCGGCTGGAAAAAATCACTACCTTGGAAATCCGCTATGCGAAGGCGTAGCGTGTGCTGTGCGCACGTCTGCACTGGAGCCCGCGCATTTCCGTGCGCATGACGCACGCCACCGAACTCAGACACGGTTGAGCGAGTGTACGAATCTCCTGAAGTCTGATTGAGCGATTGGTGCAGCACCCTTAATACAGAGGAGAAAAAACCAATGAATCCTTTACAAGTCCTCTCCGAGTATGGCCAATCCGTCTGGCTGGACTACATTCGGCGCGGGCTCATCACCAGCGGTGAATTGAAGCGCCTGGTCGATGAGGACGGGCTGCGGGGCGTCACGTCGAACCCGTCCATTTTCGAGAAAGCCATCGCCGGCAGCACTGACTACAACGCTGCTCTCCAGGCGCTTGAGCAACAGCGCGACATGGACGCCAAGGCCCTCTATGAACTCTTAGCGGTAGGCGATATTCAAGAGGCCGCCGATGTTTTGTTGCCCGTCTACCAACAGACGCGCCAACGCGACGGCTACGTCAGTTTAGAGGTCTCGCCGTATTTGGCGCATGACACCGCCGGTACGATCGCGGAAGCGCGACGGCTCTGGCAAGCCGTCGCACGTCACAACGTGATGATCAAAGTGCCGGCGACTCCGGCGGGCATCCCAGCGATCCGACAGCTCATTGGCGAAGGTATCAACGTCAACGTGACCCTACTCTTCAGCCTGGCCGCGTATGAAGCCGTTGCCGAGGCGTATTTCTCCGGGCTGGAGGCGCTGGTAGCACGGGGTGGCGACCCGAGCGGCATCGCCAGCGTCGCCAGCTTTTTCATCAGCCGTATCGATTCCGCCATCGACGCCCAGGTTACCGCCCGGCTCAAGACGGCGAGCAGCGCGGGGGAGCGGGGGTTGCTGCAAAATCTGCTCGGCAAAGTCGCCATCGCCAACGCCCGGCTGACCTATCAGCGCTACCAGGAACTCTACCGCAGCGCGCGCTGGCAGGCACTGGCTATCAAAGGCGCCCAGACACAGCGGCTCTTGTGGGCGAGCACGAGTACCAAGAATCCCCACTATCGTGACGTGCTCTATGTGGAGGAACTTATCGGTTCCGACACCGTCAACACCATTCCCGCGGCGACGTTCGACGCTTTCCGCGACCATGGGCGACCACGCGCCAGCCTCCAAGAGCATCTCGCGGAGGCGAGGGACACGATAAAAGCCCTACAGCAGTCGGGGATCTCACTGCAAGAGACTACCGACACATTGCTCGATGAGGGGGTAAAACTCTTCGCCGAGGCCTTTGACAA
>JBGPOI010000235.1:0-7477 GCA_041487975.1 Binatia bacterium
CCGCTACAGCTCACAGATGCGGGAACTGATCGAAAAGGGTCAGAAAGTCTCTGGCAGTGACTATGTCGAGATCCGTCGCCACCAGCAACGCTTCCGTCATGACCTGGAAGCGTTGAGCAGGACGGTAGACGCCCTGCTCACACCGTCCACGCCGGCACCGGCGCCGCGTGGCCTCACCACAACCGGTGATCCCTCGTTCAACGGTCCGGCCAGCTTCAGCGGTCTGCCGAGCCTGGGTCTGCCTTCGGGGGTGAGTGCGAACGGGTTACCCTTTGGCATTCAGCTCATGGGAGCAGCTTTTGCCGAAGAGCGATTACTAGCGGTGGGAAAGTGGTGTGAAGGAGTGTTAGATTTTCGGCAGGTGCCACCGCTGGAGTAGCTTGTAGGGGCGATCCTTGTGATCGCCCGGTGGAAGGCTGCGGGCAGCAGTGCGAATACAAGATTCGCCCCTACCAAAAGATTCCTCACGCCTGCGCTGCTTCGGCATGATCTCCCGCCAGCAGGCTGCTTAGGCCGATGTAGCCAGCGTTGCGACGTTCCTCATCGCCGCTGCTAGCAAGAGAGAAAAACAATTTTGCCGCTTCCAATCGATCTTGAGGCCGAAAATAGGTCGAGAGATTTCT
Organism: Binatia bacterium; assembly: GCA_041487975.1. Taxonomy (GTDB): domain Bacteria; phylum Desulfobacterota; class Binatia; order Bin18; family Bin18; genus JACQEL01. The sequence continues at coordinate 624 of JBGPOI010000235.1, forward strand.
CCACGCCTTAGCTGCTGCCTGGCACACATCTCCTTCAGGATCAGACAGTAGTTTAAGTAGGATCGAGAAGACCTCAGGCGTAGCTGCCGCCTGCCCCATCTCCCCTAGCGCCTCAGTTGCTGCCCCGCGCACATCCCCCTCGGGATCAGACAGTAGCTTAAGTAAGCTTGAGAGGACCTCAGGCGTAGCTACCGCCTGCTCCATCTCCCCTAGCGCCTCAGCTACCGCCCTACGCACATTCCCTTCGGGGTCTGTTAGGAGTTTGAGCAATGTCGAAAGGATTTTGGGAGTCGCCGCTAACTGCCCCAGTTCTCCTACTGCCCAAGCCGCTGCCTCACGCACTCGCCATTCTATATCGGCCAAGCGCCTCCGTAAGATTGACAGGATCTCAGGGGTTACTGCGTCTTGTCCTAGTTCTCCCACTGTCAAGGCCGCTGCCTCGCGTACTCGCCAATCAAAATCGGCCAAGAGTTCAGGCAAGACTGAAAGCACCTCGGGAATTGCTGCCGTCTGCCCTAAGTTTCCTACCGCCCGGACTGCAGCCCTACGCACCTGCCATTCAATATCGGCCAAGCGCCTACGCAAGATTGAAAGGACCTGGGGGGTCGCGGCTGCCTGCCCTATCAGGCCTATTACCCAAGCAGCCTCTTCACGTATACGCCAATCAGGATCAGCCAGACGCGTACACAAAGCAGAAAGGACATCAGGCGTGACCGCTGCTGGCCCCATCTGTCCTAGCGTCCAAGCTGCCACCTCGTTTACACCTGTTCCAGAACCGTCAAGCAGCAGCTTACGTAAGGCTGTAAGGATATCAGGCGTAGCTGCTGCCGGACCCATCTGTCTTAACGTCTCTGCTACTGCCCAACGCACATGCCTAGCAGGAGCGGTCAGGAGTTTGAGCAAAGTAGAGAGGATCTCCAGGGTGGCCGCAGCCTGCCCCATCTGTCCTAGCGCCCTTACGACTCTCCCGCAGATATCCTCTTCAAATTCAGTCAAGAGCTTGAGTAAAGTAGAGAGCATCGTTGGCGTTGCAGCTGCTGGCCCCATCGCTCCCATCGCCTCTACTGCTGCCCAGCGCACTCCCACTTTGGAGTCGGTTAGGTGCTTAGCCAATCTTGGCAATACGTCTTTTTCACTAATTGTACTACCAAGTCGAGCGAATATTTTTCTAATATCTTCTCGCAGTGCAGAGGGTGATTCGGAAGCATAGTAGAACCTAAGTAGTTTAGAAAGAATCTGATGACGCAATTCAGCATCCACGCGGACATCATCAGCTAAGCATCGCGCAGCCATTAGCAAATCCCGGTGTAGAATGCTTTCATACTCACTGTGCGCTGACAGAAGCGCTTGTACGAACTGCGTGGCGCGATACTGGCTTGACTCGCCGAGGTGACCGGCCGTTAGGAGAATTACCTCGGTCCAGCGTGGGTTGTGGAGCAACGGCTTGAGTACACCTTTTCCTTCGCGCTCCCACTCGTCGGCTAAGCCCACAGCAGCGAAGTATTCCTCGAACGTCAGGTGGAGGAAGCCGTAGAGGCTACGGCCATCCTGGTCCAGACCGCGCTCCAAAAAAATCCCGCTGAACTCGCTCACGTTGCGGCGGAACTGCGCAGCACGACCGTGGGCTTCGTTTTCTCCCAGGCGCTCATCGTTTTGCCGCAGCGTTTCTACAAGTAGATTATGTAACTCTCGTTCACCTATCAGTCCGCTGGAAGTGGTGGAATGCAGATGCCAGGCAATAGCCGGGAGGAGTACCTGGAGCGTTTCGTGCACATCCCAGCCTTCGGGACTCACGCGCCGGTAGCTCATCCATTGATCAACGAGCGTCTCGGCGGCCTGGCTATACAGCTTCGCCCGATGGTGCGGCAGCTTGGTGCCGCGCCAGTGAATGAGCGCGATAACTGTGAGCAGCAACGGATTGGCAGCCAGCCGGCGGACGGAGGGACTGCCCTGAATTGCACGGACCAGCTCTTGTGCACTATGTTCCGGTTCCCGTAACGCTGCGTACCATTTTTCAGCGAAACGACGAATCTCTCCATCTCCGAAAGGATTGATGGTAAACTGCGCGAACTCTCCACCAAGCTGTGCCTCGTGGTAACCTACGATGCGCGAGGTCACTATCACACGACATTGTACGTGTGTCCGCGCGAACTCTTCAACACGTTGCGCCGCTGCACGGCGCTGCTCAGTGTGGATGATCTCATCCAGCCCATCCAGGAGGAACAAAGCTTTTCCTTGTTCCATCGCCTCCTTGAGCAACTCATCAGAAAGCGGTAGTTGGCGCGCCTGACAGCTGAGAGGCGCAAAGGCATCGAGCGCTGCTTGGGGATAATGCTGGAGATGTTGCGCGTACTCACCGATCCGCACATACACCGGTAAACAGTCCTTCACATCCGGGATGCAGTCGATGAGGTCCGACCGATGCTCGGCAAGCTGCGATTGTGCGAGAAGGTAGGTGACATACCGCAAGAGTGTGGTCTTGCCCGCACCCGGATCGCCCAACACCACCGCACGGCGTTCTTGCAACAGTTCGGGAATGTCAACAAGACGAGTTTTTACCTCTCGCTGGGCACGACGTAGATAGAGCCGCACGGCACTTTGCATTTCTCGCGGTAGTTGCTCCGGATTGACATCTTTAAACCTCTCTTGGAGAGTACGAAGAATGAGCGTTCGCTTCCCAGCTTTCTCTCTGAAAACTAAAACATCTCCGTCCTCTTCTGCGATCTCAATCGCAGCCGATTCGTCTGGGCTGAAAGAGAAGCGCATCTTTGAAGAAGAGACGACCTCCTGTTCAGCCCGCAGCGGAATGAAGATGTCTTCCATCCGCATCTGCACGATCTGCCCGCCGCGTGTGGGAGCAAGTCCTTGCAGGTTGACGAACTCGTTCTGTGCAACGAGGGCTTGCAGGTATCCTCTGCGTGCGCTGTCTAGCGTGTTCCAGCCCGGCGGGGGTTCGATGATAAACGTCCCGCTGCGCCAGGAATAGAAATCCGCAGACCACGTCGCAATTTCAGCCAGCGTTGCTCGATTGACCCAGAGAATCACGGCGATGTCCGTGCGGCCGAAGCGGTTGCGTTGCATGTTGAGCAGCTTGATCGCTTCGGTCCGTTTGTCACGCGGGAGCGTCTCGAATCCAGTCACAGATACCGCAGGTCGTCCGTTGCCCGACGCCGTCGTTTCGATAGTACCTTCGAGTAAGCTGAGGTGCTCGGAGTCATAGCGAAAATCGCGCAACTCGATTTCTGGCGTTAGCCGTTTGCGTAGTGTCTCTACAGCGTGGTCACGCAGTACAGTATCGTCGCAGACAGCGATAAGGATCAACGTTCCCTCAACCTGCTTAAGATCAATCAACATCAGTTCAATGGTTTCGTCAAAGGAATGCACGGCACTGCCTTTTCCGCCTTACAGCAAGGGTAAGACATTCGGATGGGCATCGAACCAGGAGTGCTGATCGTCCTGATATGAGAGCAAGTACAAATTATGGAGCAAGTCATCCTCCGTCGCTTCCCGCCGACCACCACTGAGTGCTCCCTGTTGTAGCACCTGCCGCAGCGATTCGCGGTGATCAAGGTTAAGGCGAAGCGCGATCGCTTGCTGTTGTCGATTCACCACGTCTTGGGCAATGGGCAAGTCGATCTTCAGCAGGTTACGCAACTGGGCAAATCGCGCGGCCTCGCGGAAATAGCGAATCAACTCGCGCATGACCCCTCCACTCGTCCTGGCGAGCAACTTCAGCGCTTCGGGAACAATAATCTCGTCAACAGCTTTACTTTGTGTTTCCAGGCGCTTGGCGACCACCTCACGCATCACTCCAAGACTACCTTTGTTCGGTTCGCGACCCAGCTTCCAGTTGTCTCCAGTCAGCGGACGCTGATGGACCGCAGGGTTTGGCAACATACGGTATTCATCGAAGAGGTTCTCAACCATGCCAGCCGTCAAACGATGGTAAAACTCAACAGGAGCCGCGTACACCAGCGCGCAAGCAGGTTCGGTGAGCAAGGCGCTATCGGCAAAGAGCTTGCGCGCGCGGGCAGCAGGAACTTTGTCGAGGCCATCTATGATGATGAGTATGGGCTTATGGGCTTTTCCCCCTACTTCTTTGATGATTTTGTTTAACGCGCCAACAATTTCACTGCGATTAGCAGGCAGTTCGAGGGTTCTAACGAGATCATCACTCACGTTTAGTTCGAGACGAGTTGCCCCAAGCACGGCATTTGCAGTGGTTAGGATGGCCGTTGACACACCGAGAGGATTCAGCGCTAGGCTCACGACCTGTTTGAGAATTTGATCTAATCTGAGCGAGAACCCTTTGCGATCTTCGAACTTCCGCACAAATTTGGCGAAGCTCCGAATAAATTCCTTTGCGAGCCGTTCGTCTGGATCAAGCTTGGCGGCTTGTGCAGCCGCATGAACTGCAAGGCCCATAGCAAGCAGCACGTCAAAGTGATTCGCGGTCTCTGTCACCAGAGTAGATTCGGCATCGAACCAGACGACGAAGAAATCATTCGTCAACTCCTGTCCTAGACGCATGAGTTCCGAGCTTTTGCCGCTCCCGGTATGTCCAGTCAGGAGCGCTTTGTAGGGGGGACGGGGCTGCCAAATGCTATCCTGGAAACTGAGTTTCAGGAGTTGGAGGGGGCTTTGGGTCGGATTGTCTTTGTTCCGATTCACAAAAAAGCGGGCAACATCCTCAGGGCGTACCTGCCCCACAGGGTTAAAATCATTCATGATGGGACGCCAAAACTCCTGCACGGCTGCCATAGTGCCCTTTCCCCTCGCCTCTTACAGCCTTCTTTCGTAAGAAGCGTTATAGCACACGTCAAGCCTTGACAGGAGCAATTTCCAGGGTCTTAACTCAACAGCAAAATTACCCCCAAAACAATCAACGCCGTCCCAAGCACGTCGGCCCGCACGACATGCTCTACTCCTCGTAACGTAAAATGACTGAGTGTGAGGGTCACAAGTGGAGCCGCTGAGGTAAGTGGAGCCACGACCGCCGCCGGGACATATTGGAGCGCGGTGAAGAAGCTGAACACGCCCAGCGTCGAACAGATGCCGGCTAGGGCAAAATACCACCCGACCCAGCGTGGCACGGCGAAAAGATCGCGTCCCTGGCCGGTCAACAGAAAATACACTACGTACACGACCGTGCTGGCCCCCATACCAATGCCCGCGCCGAGCAGCGGCTCATTACTGATGCGCAGTCCCAGCTTAACCAAAATGGGATTGGTGCTATAGCACAGCGCCGCCAGTAGCGGATAGAATAAATCCCTGAGGCTCATGCGTGGCGCTTCCCGCTGAGCACGACGATCCCGGCGACGATACTCAGTACGCCGAAAAGGATCTTGAACGTGACCTGCTCGTGCAAGAACACCAAGGCCAGGATCGTGGTAAAGAGCGGAGAGGAATTAATCAGTGGCGTCGCTCGGGCCGCGCCCAGGCGCGCTACTCCTAGGTAATTAAACACTCGGCCCAGGCACGGACCCATAATACCGACCGCGGCAAACCACACCGCCGCTTGTGGAGCCACGGCTTGCGTCACCGAATGTGGATGCAAAGAGAAAACGAGGAAGAGCAAGGGAACACTGGCCAACAGTCCCAGGAACACCGCGACCGAGGCGTTGGAATGCGGTAACCCCTTGCGCACCAGGATCGGAATCGTCCCCCACAACACCGCCGACGTGAGCGCCAGACATTCACCGTAGAGCATGTGACCTCTGAAAAGCTTTCAGCTATCAGCACTCAGCTATCAGCTTTCAGCCCAGAGGGCTAGGAATCGGAGAACCGGGGAATAGAGAATTATTTCTCCGTTTCTCCCCGTCTCCGTTTCTCTTCGCGTGAAGCTGACCGCTGAGGGCTGACGGCTGATCGCTTCTTTCCTTTTCTTTGACTCCGCCCCCTCAACTGATGTAGAATCCCGCCGACCGATTCACCAGGCCAAAGGAGGGGATTATGGCTTGGCCCGTGCGTTACAAACTGGTGGGGCTGCTCACAGCAGGAAGTACGATTAACTACGCTGACCGGGTGAATATCTCGGTGGCCGCGCCGGTGATGATGGCGACGCTGGGGTGGAATGAAGCCCAATTCGGCATGGTCTTCTCTTCCTTTCTGGTTGGCTACACCCTGCTCCAGATCCCCGGTGGAGTGATCGCCGACCGCTGGAGCGCCTGTAAATTGCTTGCCTTCGCCTGTATCGGTTTCTCGGTGTTCACTGCGCTTACCCCTCTCGGCGCTCTGGCCTTTGGGCTGATGCTGGCCATTCGCTTCTGTGTCGGGGTGTTCGAGTCGGTGAGCTTTCCAGCATACGCCTCACTTAACTCGCGCTGGATTCCTCGCTCGGAATACAGCCGCGCCCAGACCCTCAGTCTCTCCGGCGCCTACCTCGGCCAGACCCTGTCCTACCCGCTCACCACCTGGTTGGTCCTCTCTTTTTCCTGGCCAATGGCTTTCTACTTCAACGCCCTCATCGGCGTAGTGTGGCTGCTCGCCTGGCTGGCCTTTGCCACCAACACACCAGCCGAGCACCCGCGGATCAGCGCGACAGAACTACAGGAGATCGAAGCGCACTTAGCTCCGCGTCCGAGCGTCGCAGTATCACCCTGGGCTGTAGTCAAAGCGCCGCAGGTGCTGTTGCTTTCACTCTCGTATCTCCTCCTGGTCTACGGCTTGTGGACGATCATCTTCTGGCTGCCGACCTACATGGTCAAGGCGCGCGGTTTCTCCATGCAGGCAATGGGGTGGATTGGCATGATTCCTACGCTTGCGAGCTTTGCCGGATTGACTAGCGGCGGCGTGCTCTCGGATGCGCTGCTGCGCCGGGGTTACAGTACGCGCTTTGCTCGCGCTCAAGGGCC
>JBGPOI010000236.1:0-7473 GCA_041487975.1 Binatia bacterium
TATCGGTTTGCAGGCCGGACAGGTCCAGTTCAATAACCTCGAAGATCTGCCACGCATGGCGGACCTCGTCCATCAACGGCCCAAAGAACAGTGGTGGCTCGAGGTGCAGCCCATTGCCAAAGTCCTGTCCCAGCCAGCTCCGCAGCCAAGGTCACCAGAACACACTCTCTGCTGAGATCTTACAGGCACAAAATGGATGTGCTACCTTTTGTTGTCATTCTGAGCGCAGCGAAGAATCTTTCTTCCTGCCACAAGGCACCGTACTGTTTGAGACCCTTCGCTCCGCTCAGGGTGACAGAAGGTTAAAGTACACTCGACCAAAGGAACTATTATGCTCAAAAAAATTCATCACGTTGGCATCGTTGTCCGCAACCTCGAAGAGGCATTCGGCTTCTACAAAGACACCCTCGGCTTGCCTCTGCACAAGATGGCAGCCGTACAGGACCAGGGGGTCAAAGCCGCGTTGTTGCCCGTCGGCGAGAGCGAGATCGAACTGCTCGAACCGATTACTGTTGACTCCGGGATCGCCAAGTTTCTGGAGAAAAAAGGCGGTGGCCTGCACCATCTGTGTTTTGAGACCGACGACGTCACCGCTGAATTGCAGGGCGCCAAAGACAAGGGCCTGCGGGTGATCGACCAGCAGCCCCGTCCGGGCCTGGCGGGGATCATCGCCTTTCTTCACCCTCAGGCGTGTTGCAGCGTGCTAGTGGAATACGCCCAGCCAGTGGACCACGGCGAACACTCCTCGCTCTTGGGCGAGGCACGCAACCGCCGCTTCACCGCCAAGCGTCTGGATCATGTGGTAATCGCAGTCAACGACCTGGAAGGGGCGGTCACCACCTACCAAAAGAACTTCGGCCTCACCCGGGAAGAGCCGCACGATGTTCCCACTCTCGGCATCCGCAACACCTTCATGCCGATCGGTGACGCCAAGATCGAGTTCGTCACTCCGCTCGGCGAAAAGAGCCCCATTGCTCAGTTCATTGCCGGCAAAGGGGAAGGGATGTATCTGCTGGCGCTCGATGTGGACCACCTCTCTGGCGCGGTGGCCGCTTTGGCTGACAAGGGAATCAAGGCTAACCTGGTCAAGGCGTCAGATGGGAATGACATCGCCTTCATCAGCCCCAAGCACACGCACGGCGTGCTGCTGCAATTGTTGTCGCGCCGGTAATAAGCTTTTCCCGTCAAAAAATCGGTAAGGATTCAGCCATGAAGAAAGACGCTCCCTGGGTCATGCGCACTTATTCTGGCCACTCTACTGCCAAGGCCAGTAATGAACTTTACCGCCTGAACCTGAGCAAGGGCCAGACTGGGTTGTCGGTCGCCTTCGATCTGCCAACGCAGACGGGCTATGACAGCGATCACTTTCTCGCGCACGGCGAGGTGGGTAAGGTGGGCGTGCCGATCTGTCACATCAGCGATATGGACGCCCTGTTTGACAGTATTCCCCTCGGCCAGATGAACACCTCGATGACCATCAACGGCACGGCGGCGTGGCTGCTGGCTTTATACATCGCTGCGGCCGAGCGCCAGGGGGTGGATCCGCAGGTCCTGCAAGGAACGACGCAGAACGACATCGTCAAAGAGTATCTCTCGCGCGGGACCTATATCTTTCCGCCCGCGCCCAGCCTGCGTCTCATTAGCGACGTCACCACCTACACCGTGGCCAAGGTGCCCAAGTGGAACCCGGTCAACGTGTGCTCCTACCACCTGCAAGAGGCCGGGGCGACGCCCGTACAAGAAGTGGCTTATGCTCTGTGCACTGCCATCGCCGTGCTCGATACCGTACGCGATTCCGGCCAAGTGGGCACAGCGGACTTTGTCGCGGCAGTTGGACGCATCAGTTTCTTCGTCAACTCCGGTGTCCGCTTTATAGAAGAGATCTGTAAATTGCGCGCCTTTGGCCAATTGTGGGACGAGCTGACCCGCGATCGCTACAGTATAGCCGATCCCAAGCTGCGACGCTTCCGCTACGGCGTACAGGTCAACTCTCTGGGGCTCACCGAAGCCCAGCCGGAAAACAATGTACCCAGGATCGCCCTGGAGGCTTTGGGCGTAACGCTCAGCAAGAGCGCGCGTTGCCGGGCGCTCCAGTTGCCGACCTGGAACGAAGCCTTGGGTTTGCCTCGGCCGTGGGATCAGCAGTGGAGCCTGCGTATTCAGCAGATCTTGGCCTATGAGACCGACATCCTGGAATACGAGGACATCTTCGATGGCAGCCGGGTGATCGAGGGTAAGACCGGCGAGATCAAACGCGCGGCTTGGGCGGAGGTGGAACGCGTGATGGAGTTGGGCGGCGCTATTTCCGCTCTGGATTATATCAAGGAGCAACTGGTCTCCAGTCACACCGAGCGCGTGCGGCGCATCAACTCCGGCGAGTTGACTGTGGTTGGCGTCAACAAGTTCACCGAAACCGCTCCTTCACCGCTCTACACTGGTGACTCCTCGTCTATTCTCAAAGTGGACGAAGAAGCCGAGCGCGACCAGCTTGCTCATCTGACAGCGTTTCGCGCTGGGCGCAACCAGACGGATGTTACCGCGACACTCGCCGCACTGCGCGCCGCCGCCGTCGGTGGCGCGAACATCATGCCACCTTCGATCCGCTGCGCGCATGCTGGAGTCACTACCGGAGAGTGGGCGCAAATTTTGCGCTCGGTGTTCGGCGAGTTTCGCGCGCCGACCGGTGTAGGTGGCGCTGCGGTAGCAAGAGGAAGCGAAGGTCCGATGGCAAACGAACTTGCGGCGCTCCGTACACGCGTGCGCCGTTCCGCCGACACACTCGGCCGGCCGCTCAAAGTACTGATCGGCAAGCCCGGCCTAGACGGACACTCGAACGGTGCCGAGCAGATCGCGGTGTGGTGCCGTGATGCCGGCATGGAGGTGGTGTACGAGGGGATTCGGCTGACGCCTGACCAGATCGTCACCAGCGCCCGCGATGAGGGTGTCCATTTGATCGGTCTGAGCATCTTGTCAGGCTCACACCTGCGTTTAGTGCCTGAAGTGCTGGCGGGTCTCAAGAACGAGGGATTGGGTGACGTACCGGTAGTTGTCGGCGGCATCATTCCCGAAGATGACGCCGAGGTTTTACGGCGAGCCGGGGTCGCGCGTGTCTATACGCCCAAAGATTTTAAGATGCTGCGCATTCTCTCGGATATGGTGGACGTAGCCGAGGCCGCGGCGGTACATGCGTAGTTTGCTCACATCCACCCTTCGACAAGCCTGTCCTGAGCCCGTCGAAGCACGAACGCGGACTCTTTTAGCACTCTACTTGTGACTCCTCGACGCCCTCGTATTGATGTCCCTTCTCTTCTGCGCTTTGAGCGCCAGGCCATCGCTGCCGCCCTGAACCTCGTCGAAGACCGGCGGCCTGATCGCCAGGAGCAGGCGTTGGCACTGCTCGACGAACTGGCCGCTCTCCCTGCTCCCGCCCATGTTGTCGGCATCACCGGCCCGCCGGGCGTGGGCAAAAGCTCGCTCATTTCGCGCCTGATTGCGTTGACGGTACAGGCTGGACGACGGCTGGCGGTAGTGGCGGTTGACCCGTCAAGCAAAGTATCCGGCGGAGCACTGCTTGGTGACCGCGGGCGCATGCAAGTGCCGTTGCACGCGCCCGTCTATATTCGCAGCTTCGCCGCGCGAGACCGCCTTGGTGGCTTGAGCCGTGCAGCGTTCTCGGCAGTGTTCTTGTTGCGTCACCTCTGCGATATCGTCCTGGTTGAGACGGTGGGCGTGGGCCAAAGTGAAACCGATGTCGCGCATATCGCTGACACGGTCGTGCTGGTCGTGCAGCCATTCTCTGGTGATCTCTTACAGTTCATCAAAGCTGGGGTAATGGAGATTCCCGATGTACTGGCGGTGAATAAAGCCGATGACGAAGCCCTGGCGCGCAAGGCCGTGGCTGATGTCAAAGCGGCGCTGTCCTTCGAGCGGCGACCGTGGGCTCAACCAGTGCTGGCAGTCAGTGCCACCACCAACCTGAACCTCGATAAGCTTGCTGCCGCCATTGCCGCGCATCACAATCACCTGCGCGTGACCCACGCTCTGGAATCCAAGCGTGCGGAGCAAGTTATCGCTTGGGCAGTCGGAGAGGTTTTGCATGAAGTCGGCGGCAGGGGCCTCACCGCCTTGGGTGGGCCTGCCGGAGTCAGCGCTTTCTGGTCGCGTCAGCCCACTACCTGGAGTGCTACCCGCCGGCTGGCGGTGTTGTTGAACGGGGTACAGTATTATATTGAGGTGAAGTGAAAAATGTAGCAAGTACAATTCTTGCTTGCTACATTCATCACTCAGCGTTCATCCTTCAGCATTATTCCTAAGGAGGTTGTCGGTATGTTGTTGACGCGGGAGGAGATGACTTTATACCACGCTGCGCCGCGGTTCTCGATCGAGCATGATCGCGAGGCAATTCTGCGAGCGTTAAGCCATCTGTTCTACGGAGAGGTTGGCGCGGTGAAGATCGGACAGTGGGTGACCAAAGCGCCTGACTTGGAGGGCATGTTGGAGATCGTCAAGCAAACACGCGACGAGACTCGTCATGCCGGTATCTTTCATCGCTTGTTACAACGCTACGATGCCGCTCCGGCGGCGACGCTCGTCAGCGATATAGGTGAATTACACGGTGTGATCAGCCATAGCTGGGAGGAAATGCTCTTCGAGTCGATGGTCGTCGGCGAAGGGTTGGCCCTGGTGCTGATCTATTTTTACCATGACGTCATCACTGATCCGCTCATCCGACTCGGGCTGCGCCGCGTCATCCACGATGAAGAAAGTCACGTCGAGTATGGCGAGCGGAAGATCATGGAGTATGTGGCACGGCAACCAGAACTGCGGGGCCAGTTGCTTGCCATGCAAGAGGCGCTGATACAACATTATTCCGGTTTTATCACCGGCCAGACTCCTGCCGATCCGCTCGAAGAGATGATCGCCGGATTCCCCCTGGCCATTATCCAGATGCACGTGACCCGCTTACAACGGATGGGACTCCTCTGAGAATATGCTCATAGCGCTTTCCTTTGCGCTCCAGAGCGGCGGGCTTTGACACTGCTCAAGATCACCCTTGACAGGATCGTTACCTCCGTGTGATCTTTCGGCAGAGAAGGAGGGAAACAGCGAAGAGCAATTGCAGCGCAGTCTCTTGCCGGTAGGGGGAAGCACAATGCACTGGATCACTCGTCTGCTCTGGATTGTCACATGCTGTTTAGGAGCATGGGCCATCGGCTTGATCGCCCTCAGTCGAGGAGAGAGCATTAACGCTATCTGGTTTGTGACCGCGGCGGTGTGCGTCTACGCGATTGCCTACCGCTTCTACAGTAGCTTTCTCGCGGCCAAGGTCCTCACCCTTGATGATGCTCATCTCACCCCGGCTGAGCGGCACAACGACGGCCGGGACTTCGTACCCACCAACCGCTGGGTGGTCTTTGGTCACCACTTTGCCGCAATTGCCGGTCCCGGTCCCCTTATCGGCCCTACCCTGGCGGCCCAGTTTGGTTACCTGCCAGGGACGCTATGGATCCTAGCCGGCGTCGTGCTCGGCGGTGCGGTGCAAGACTTCTGCGTGCTCTGCGGATCGCTGCGGCGCGAGGCGAAGTCCCTGGGACAGATGGCCAGAGAAGAAATCAGTCCTCTGGGTGGCTTTGTGGCTCTGTTGAGTATCCTGATGATTATCGTCATCCTCATCTCCGTCCTGGGATTGGTAGTCACCAACGCCCTCAAAAGCAGTCCTTGGGGGACGTTCACTGTCGGCGCGACCATCCCCATTGCTCTCCTGATGGGCTGGTATATGCGACTGGTGCGGCCGGGAAAAGTATTGGAGACTACCATTATCGGTCTCGTGCTGCTCATGCTGGCTCTGGTCGGCGGCCGTTGGGTCGATGCACACCCCCTGCTCGCCTCCTGGTTCACCTTTACTGGGCCGCAGATCGCCATCATGGTCATTCTCTATGGCTTCGCTGCCTCCGTACTTCCGGTCTGGCTGCTCCTGGCTCCGCGCGACTATCTAAGCACCTTCATCAAAATCGGTACCGTCGTCGCCTTGGCTGTGGGCATCATTGCCTTACGGCCGGAGATCCATCTTCCTGCGCTCACCCGTTTTGTTGACGGCACCGGCCCGATCTTCGCCGGAGGAGTATTCCCCTTTGCCTTCATCACCATTGCCTGCGGGGCGATCTCCGGCTTTCACTCGCTCATCTCCTCGGGCACCACTCCCAAACTCCTGTGTCGGGAGACCGACGCCCAGATGATCGGCTACGGCGCCATGCTCATGGAGTCCTTTGTCGCCATCATGGCGATGATCGCCGCAGCGGCATTGCAACCCGGGGTATATTTTGCCATCAACAGCCCCGCCGGCGTGGTCGGCGCCACGGCACAGGTGGCCACCGCCACCATTACTGGGTGGGGTTTTCCGGTGAGTGTCGAGCAGATGAGCACCCTGGCGCAAGACATCGGCGAAAAAACCCTTTTTGCCCGTACTGGTGGCGCGCCTAGCTTAGCTGTCGGCATGGCGCATATCTTCGCTGACACTTTGGGTGGACGTGCGGTGATGGCGCTATGGTATCACTTCGCCATCATGTTCGAGGCGCTCTTTATCCTCACCACGCTTGACGCGGGTACGCGGGTGGGTCGTTTCCTGCTCCAGGACTTCCTCAGTCACATGTGGGCTCCACTGGGACGCACGAGTTGGTACCCGAGTGTGCTCTTCACCAGCGCCCTGATGGTGGGAGCCTGGGGCTATTTTCTCTATCAGGGAGTGATTGACCCGTTGGGAGGAATTAACAGTTTGTGGCCGCTGTTTGGCATCGCCAATCAACTCTTGGCGGCTATTGCGCTGTGTGTAGTTACTACGATCCTCTTGAAAACCAGCCAGATCCGTTATGCGTGGATTTCCCTTGCGCCTCTGCTCTGGCTTCTTGCCGTAACCATGACCGCAGGGTACCAGAAGATCTTCCATTCCCACCTGCGCATCGGCTTTCTTGCCCATGCCGCCGACTTATCAGCCAAGCTGACCGCCGGCGCAATCCCGGCTGACAAGATTGCTGAAACCCAGGCTTTAATCTTCAACGACCGTCTCGATGCAGCAATCACCGCGCTCTTTATGGTGCTAGTACTAATTATTGTCGCTGAGTCTGCCCGGGAGTGGTTCCGCGTGCTGAGCGGCCGGAGAGCAGTACCTGTGGCCGAGTACGCCACGGCGGATTAGAGCTTCTCTATAGAGCACGTGCTATCCTTCACTTGCCAATGTCACATGGACTCGAAGCAGGATTCATCCTAGACCGTCAGTGGTTCTGGCTGCGAGGCGAAATGGAGCGTACGAAACGACCTGCTCTCTTAGCCCTTGCCGAGGTCTTTGCCGAGGCAGAAGTGCCTTACGCAATCATTGGTGGTGTCGCACTTCAGGTTCACCAAGCCGAGCCGCGCACGACGCTCGACATTGACATCGCCGTGGTCGCCTACGGTCAGATCCCTCGCACTCAGCTTGAA
>JBGPOI010000237.1:0-7458 GCA_041487975.1 Binatia bacterium
AGCTCCGCCTCGTAAAACCGCTCGCCGCTTTTGTCCACCACCGTCAGCGCCTCGGCGAGTGTGGCAAGCCCTTCCTCTGCCTGCCCCCCTTTCCCATAGGCCTCGGCCAGCAGGACCAGATAATATGAGTGAAATAGACCTGCTCCTATGTCTTGGCAGGTGGCCAGTCCTTGGCGGATCTGGCTAATCCCCTCTTCACTCTGGCCCTGCTCAGCCCGTGCCCAGCCCTGCAGGACAGCCCCTAGCCCTACCCACGATGGAAATCCGTGCTCGCGCGCGAGAGTGATGCCTGCCTCTGCCCATTCTTGGGTCAGTGCTCTTTCCCGGCGGAGCTGGTGCGACATGGCAGCAAACACCCGGGCGGCGGCCACGCTGAAGGGCTGAGACCGCTCTTGGGCCAGGCTACGCGCGGCCTCACTCTTCTGTCGTGCTTGGTCCGGATAACCCAGATGCCACAGGACCAAGGCTGCATAGCCGAGGCCAAAGACCCCCGGCTCCATGACGTAGAGGAACACATGGGAGTGGTGGCGCTGAGCGTCATACAGGGTCAGGCTCTGCGCCAGATGCGCCTGGGCCGTGCCGAGCTCACCCAGAGGGAATAAGGTGCTGCCCAGTTCCCAATAGGCCTCCATGAGCAAGGCCGGGTCTTGCTCTCGCTGAGCTAGGCCCAGGAGTTGCTCCCCCAGCTCTCGCGCCACGAGAAGCTCGCCCCGCACCTGATGAAACGTCCGCAGTCCAAAGAGGACCGGGAAGAGCTGGCGGGTCTCCCCGACCTGTTGGCACAGCTCCCGGGCGCGGGTATAGGTAGCCTGCACTTCCGGCGAGGCAAAACTTCTGGTGGCCATTAACGGCAAGCCCAGCGTGACCTGCAGCGTGAGTTCTTGTTGGGCGCGCTCGCGGGTGTCTGGTAACGTTTTGAGTAGCTCTAAGGCGGTCGTCACATGAGCGATCGCTTCCACATAGGCCGAGAGTTGGACCGCCTGTTGCCCGGCGAGGTGGAGGTATTCTATTGCTTTCGGGGTGTTGCCACTGCGACTGTAATGATACGCCAACTCACTGTAGTGGTCTTCAAGATTGGCGCTGTAGAGTGCTTCCATCGCTTGCGCTGTCCGTTCGTGCAGTGCCTTGCGTCGCTCCAGAAGCACCGAGCCGTAAGCCACTTCCTGCGTCAGGGCATGCTTGAAGAGGTACTCGACTTCCGGAAACGCGGGCTGTTCGTAGAGAAACTCTTTGCGCTGCAGTGATGCCAACAGGCGATAGAGCTCCTCTTCGGGCTGGGGAACGACCTGGCGGATCAGACTCAGAGGGAACTCGCGCCCGATCACCGCAAGCTGTTGCAGCAGCGCTTTCTCGTCCGGGGCGAGCCGGTCGATGCGCGCCGCTAATACGCCTTGCACGGTCGGCGGAATATGAAGTGCAGCCGTAGGGTGGGTCACGACCCACCCTACATGCGGATCGCGCGCCAGCACCCCCTGCTCCATTAACTCTTGGACAATCTCCTCCATGAAGAACGGCGTGCCTACGGTCTTCTCCACGATCAATTCCTTGAAGGCGTGTAGGGGCGACCGGCCGGTCGCCCCTACCTCGTCGCCCAACAAGGCCGTGAGAAATTCTTCCGCTTCGGCTTTACCAAACGGCGCGAGCCGCAGTTGCGTGTAGTACGTCTTCTGCCCCCACTCTTGGCGGTATTCCGGACGATAGTTCACGAGCAGCAGGACCTTGGCCGAGGCTACACTCTCGCTCAGCACGTCGAGAAAGCCTTGCGTCTCCGTGTCAATCCAATGCAAGTCCTCGAAGATGAGAATCAGAGGTTGTTTAAGACTCTCACGGAAGAACAGCCGCTTGAGCGCCTCAAAGGTACGGCGGCGGCGAATCTGCCCGTCCATCTGCTGGAGGCTCGTCTGTGGATCGTCAATTCCGAGCAGGGCGAAGAGATATGGTAACGTGTCTTCCAGGCTCCGGTCGAGCATGAGCACTTTGCCGCCAATCTTCTCGCGCCGCTTGCGTTCATCGTCTTGGGCCTGGATGTTAAAGTAACTCTTGAGCAGCTCGATGACCGGGAGATAGGGCGAGGCTTTGCCGTGCGAGACGGAGTAGGCTTCGAGCACCAGGCAACCAGCTTGTGAGGTGAGTTTGAACTCATAGAACAATCGCGACTTCCCTAAGCCTGGCTCACCTATGACCCCGACAATTTGTCCGTGGCCGACTTTGGCTTGCTCCAATGTCCGCTGCATTTGCTCCAGTTCGCTGTGACGGCCCACAAAGCGGGTGAGTCCGCGTCGGGCGGCGACTTGCAGCCGCGTGCGCAGTGGCCCGGCGCCCAGCACTTCGTAGACGTTGAGCAGGTCTTCGACTCCTTTAATCTGGGTCTTGCCCAAATCCTTGAATGCAAAATAGCCCTCCGTCAGCCGGTGCGTGTAGGCCGTGGCAAGAATCGATCCGGGCGCGGCGAGTTGTTCCATGCGCGCGGCCAAGTTCGTCGAATGCCCGACGGGCACATAGTCCGCATGCAGATCGTCTTTGCGAATGGAGCGCACCACTACTTCCCCCGTGTTCACGCCGACCCGCAGCAAGAGCGGCGCATGGCCCTTTGCCCTGAGCGTGTCCGCATACCGACGCATCTCCTCCTGCATGCGCAGCGCCGCATAGAGCGCCCGTTGGGGATGATCTTCATGGGCAAGCGGCGCGCCAAAGAGCGCGAAGATGCCATCGCCCAAGGCTTGCGCCACATAACCCTCATAGCGGTGCACGGCCTCCATCATGAGCTGTAACGCGGGGTCAATAATCGCGCGCGCCTCTTCGGGATCAAGCCCTTCGATCAATGCCGTGGAGCCTTTGAGATCAGCAAAGAGAGCAGTGATGGTTTTACGCTCGCCGTCCGTGAGGCCACGCGCTTCCATCGCCGCCTGCTCGGCGCGAATGCGGTCGGCGAGATGTGGGGGTGTGTAGCTCGCGGGGGGCTGGATGGAAGTGACTGCGGACTCCGGACTGTGGATTCCAGCCTGCCGCGTAAGCGGCGTGGCGCATTCTCCGCAGAACTTGAAGCCGGGAGGATTCTCAAACCCGCACGCAGGGCAGCGATTGCCGAGCGGAGCCGCACATTCCCCGCAGAACTTCATCCCCCCTGGATTTTCAAATCCGCACCGCGCGCACCGCATGCTCAATCCTTTCGCTGCTTCCGGTTGCAACTCTTTATCTCCCTTTCAGGTCCAGCGTCAGAAAAAATCCATTTACATCGAGAGCCACGAGTGGTACACCAAATTGCGGACTGACATAAGAGGAACCATACACCACTTTGCATAAATGGAAACCGATTGTCGGCAGCGCTTTTGACTATAAGCCGCATGATGAGCAAAGACTGTGACGATGCTTTCCTTAACCAGGACTAACCCTTATATCCGTGACCCTAAGACACGCCAGCGTTGGCTGGAAGAGAACGCACGCGAGTCTTCCGTCTTTGAAGGCGCGCGCGGTTTGCCTGGGGGAGCTCCCTATCACTCTTCTCGCAAGCGTCGCTCGATCGATTCCGCGAAGAAATCCGTCAAAGCCGCGTAATCCACTACATATCCCCGACTGACAGCTGCGAGATAGTATTGCCGTCTCGCTAACGCTCCGCGCCCCGTAAAACCATAACTTGGGAGGGGGTAGCCTGCCTGAAGAGTCATAAGGTCGGCTAGCCAACGCGCTACCCGGCCATTGCCGTCGCGAAAAGGATGGATCAACAGGAACTCTGCGTGCACTTCGGCGATACGCCGTGCAACTTCCGGCAGTGGTGCTGGCCGGCACGGCGTATGAGTGGCTAAAAGTCCCTTCTCAAAGATGAGCATGTTCTCGGCTACGCGGTAAGCCGGTGGCCAGTGGAAGCCTCCTTTCTCCAGTTCTACCGTGCGATACCGCCCCGCCCACTCATACAGTTCGCCCAGCCAGTCGTGGTGCATGGCGCACAGCAGTTCGGTAGTGAAACGAGTGGCTGGGGTAATACGTTCGAGCCAGGCTGTTTGCGTTCGCACCAACGCCGCGAACTCTACGCGATCCATTTCCCGTTTCTGGATGATCCCCGGTTTATTGCGGAGGACCCGCCCTCGCGACCCGGGCTGTGTTTGCCCTTCGCTCTCCGGGGCAGGAAGATAGCGACTGGAACCTCGGCGGGGCATGGTGAGATGCGCGATAACTGAATGTCTCGGTGATTTACTGGCTTAATTCCTCCAATAGCGCCTTCGCCTCTTGCAAATCCTTCGTGTCAAACCCTTCGGTGAACCAATTGTAGATGTTGGCCAGCATCTGGCGCGCTTCGGTTTTCTTCCCTTGCTGCTGCCACAGCCGCGCCAAGCTCATCACTGCCCGCAGCTCTAGCGATTTCGCTTGCTGTTTGCGTGCAATCTCGATTGCCTGCTGAAAACACTTCTCCGCTTCTTCGACTTTGGACCTTGGACTTTGGACTTTAGACTGAAGCGTCAGCTGCCCTTTCAGCCGATACAGCTCCGCCTCGTAGAAACGCTCTCCGGTTTTGTCCACCACCGTCAGCGCCTCAGCGAGTGCAGCGAGCCCTTCCTCTGCCTGCCCGGCTTTCCCATAGACCTCGGCCAGCAGGGCAAGAAAATATGAGTGAAATATCTCTGCTCCTACGGCTCGGCAGGTGGCCTGCCCTTGACGTATCTGGGTAATCCCCTCTTCAACCTGTCCCTGCTCGGCCAGCGCCCAGCCTCGCAGGACAGTCCCTTGCCCTAACCACAGGGGAAGTCCTTGCTCACTCCCTAATGAAATTCCTGCCTCTGCCCGCTCCTGGGTCAGTGCTCTTTCCCGGCGGAGCTGGTGAGACATGGCAGCAAAACCCAGGGCGGCGGCCAAGCTGAATGGGTAAGACAGTTGTTGGGCTAAGGTAAGTGCTTTGGCGCTCCTCTGTAGAGCCTGATCCGGATACCCCAGATGCCAGAGGAGCCAAGCTGCATAGGAAAGGCCAAATACTCCCGGCTCCCTGCTATAGAGAAAAACATGGGAGTGGTGCCGCTGAGAGTCATACAGGGTAATACCCTGCTCCAAGTGTGCTCGGGCAGAGGTGAACTCACCAAGATGGAACAATGTACTTCCCATTGCCCGATAAGCCTCAACGAGAAGAGCCGGGTCTTGCTCCTTCTGGGCCAGGTCAAGGAGTTGCTCCCCTAGCTCTCGTGCAGCCAGCAACTCTCCTCGAGCATGGTGAAACGACCGCAGCCCGAAGAGAACCGAGAAGAACTGTCGTGTCTCCCCGAACTGCTGGCACAGTTCCAGCGCCCGGGCGCAGACGGCTTGTACTTCTAGTGAGGAAATACTCTTAATGACCTGTAACGGCACCCCTAGTAGAGTGATGTGCAGCGTGAGTTCTTGCTGGGCACGCTCGGGAGTGTCCGGTAGGACCTTGAGCAACTCCAAGGCCGTGGTCAAGTGAGTGATTGCTTCTGCGTTGGCCGAGCGTTGTACCGCCTGTTGCCCGGCCAAGTGCAGGTACTCGACGGCTTTCTCCGTATGGCCACTGCGCGTGTAGTGATGCGCCAGCTCGCTGTAATGGTCTTCCAGGTTAGCGCGGTAGAGCGCTTCGATTGCCTGCGCCGTGCGCTCATGGATGGCTTTGCGGCGCTCGTGCAGGACCGTGCCGTAGGCCACTTCCTGCGTCAGGGCATGTTTGAAGCTATACTCGACCTCCGGAAAGGCCGGCTGCTCGTAGAGAAACTCTTTCCGCTGTAATGAGGCGAGGACGCGATACAATGCTTCTTCGGGTTGGGGGATGACGTGTCGGAGCAGACTCAAGGGAAACTCCCGACCAATCACCGCTAACTGCTGCAAGCACTCTTTCTCTTCCACCGCCAACCGATCAATGCGGGCCGCTAACACCCCTTGCACGGTGGGCGAGATATGCAGCTCCGTCGGGACTTTCTCCAAGCGGTAGTTGCCTCTTTCTCCGGCCAGTATCTCCTCTTCCGCCAGCGTCTGCACAACTTCTTCCATGAAAAAGGGCGTGCCTTCAGTTTTCTCCAGGATCAGTTGCTTGAGGGTGTGGAGGGATGCATCTGCGTGTGCGTCCAGTCCCTGCGGGCCGACACGGCGGTCGGCCCCTACCGACATCCCCAACATCGCGTCCAGGAATTCTTCCGCTTCGGCTTTGCCAAACGGCGCCAAGCGTAACTGTGTGTAATAGGTCTTCTGCCCCCACTCGTGGCGATACTCGGGGCGATAGTTGGTCAAGAGCAGCAGTGTAGCGCCGGCCACGCTCTCACTGCATACATCCAGAAAGCCTTGCGTCTCCGCATCAATCCAGTGCAGATCTTCAAAGATCAGAATCAGCGGCTGGTTGCGACTCTCGCGGAGGAAGAGTTGCTTGAGGGCGGCAAACGTCCGCTGCCGCCGAATCTGCGGGTCCATCTGCTGTAACAGAGAGGGCTGTTCTTCCACGCCGAGCAGGGCATACAGGTAGGGCAAGGTGCCTTCGAGGGTGCGGTCTAACTCCAGCACTTTGCCGATCACTTTCTGCCGTCGCATGCGGGCATCGTCCTGCGGCTGCAACTGAAAGTAGCTCTTGAGCAGTTCAATCAAAGGCAGATACGGCGAAGCTTTCCCGTACGAGACGGAGTAGGCTTCCAAGATCAGGCAGCCACTCTGGGAGAGCAGCTTGAATTCGTAGAAGAGGCGGGACTTCCCTAATCCCGGCTCGCCCATTACTCCTACGATCTGACCATGGCCTCCTTGCGCCTCATTCCAGGCGCGCCGCAGCTGCTCCAGTTCGCTCTGCCGTCCGACAAAGCGTGTCAGACCCCGCCGGGTTGCGACTTGCAGCCGGGTGCGTAACGGTCCCGCCCCAAGGACTTCGTACACGTTGAGCGGGACTTCTACTCCTTTGATCTCCGCCGCCCCCAAGGCTTTTAGCTCAAAATAGCCTTCGACTAATTTTCGGGTGTGCTCCGTTATCAGAATCGAGCCGGGCGTCGCCATCTGCTCCATGCGGGCCGCCAGGTTCGTCGAGTGCCCAACCGGCACATAGTCCGTATGCAGATCATCTTTGCGAATGGAGCGCACCACCACTGCCCCCGTATTGATGCCCACTCGCATATAGAGCGGGGTTCCACCTTTGAGACGCAGATGGTCACTATAGCGGCGCATCTCCTCTTGCATGCGCAGCGCGGCATAGAGCGCCCGCTGGGGATGATCCTCATGGGCAATCGGGGCGCCAAACAAGGCAAAGATGCCATCCCCCAGGGCTTGGGCGACATAGCCGTCATAGCGATGCACCGCGTCCATCATCAGTTGCAGCGCGGGATCAATAATGGCGCGAGCCTCTTCGGGATCAAGTCCTTCGATCAGCGCCGTGGAGCCTTTCAGATCGGCAAAGAGAGCCGTGATGGTCTTGCGCTCCCCGTCACTCGCGCCGCGGGTTTCCATCGCGACTTGTTCAGCGCGAATACGTTCGGCAAGGTGGGGAGGCGTGTA
>JBGPOI010000238.1:0-7424 GCA_041487975.1 Binatia bacterium
ACGCACGAGGAAGAGATGGCCAAGAAGTGACACTTCTGCATTCACTTCCAGTTTAACGAGTAAGGAGGAAAGAACAATGAGCACAAAGATGAACCGCTGGATGCTGGTTCTCAGTGCAGTCCTGGCAGCAGTGAGCCTGCCCGCGCTGAGCTGGGCCTCTTTGACCATTAACCACAACGAGACGCTCGTGCGCGACGAGTAGGCCGCTAATTGCTGGTGTTTCTCCACACCTGCGCCTTTCAATGAGCCTTGTAGGGTGGGTTGTGACCCACCCTCTTCACAACATGTTCACAACCAAAAGGAGAACGAATCATGAACACCAAGAAACTAATGAAAGCCACGCTCGTCGCATTGTTCGGCAGCGCCACCTTTACTCTCCTGCACGGTATTGCCTTGGCGGCCTGTCCCGCCGATAGCGTCGAGGTGGGGAATGTCTGTGTAGACAAATATGAAGCCAGCGTGTGGGAGATTCCGGCAAGCAAGGCGGCGCTTATCAACAAGGTCATGAAGGGCAAGGCTACGCTGGCCGACTTGACTGCCAATGGAGTCCAACGCGGCGTCGGCATCACCGATGATTACCCTTGCGCGGATAGTGGCAATGACTGTGACGACATCTATGCGGTGAGCCTCCCTGGGGTGAAACCCTCGGCCAACCTTACCTGGTTTCAGGCGCAGCAGGCCTGCGGCAATGCCGGCAAACGGCTGCTGGCCAATGCCGAGTGGCAGATGGCTGCGGCCGGGACGCCGGATCCGGGGACGGATAATGGCAGTACAGATTGCAACATTACTGAGAACGGAGTGCCGCAAAATGATCCAGTGAACACCGGCTCGCGCTCCAATTGTGTGTCGCGCTGGGGAGTGTTTGATATGGTGGGGAATGTTTGGGAATGGGTGGCGGATTGGGTGCCTGCGTCGAGTTCGTGTGACAGCGCGTTGTTCGGCACAAATGATTATAATTGCATGAGAATGGATCCTGTAGCCGTCTTTCCTGGACCTGCGGCGCTGCTCCGCGGGGGCGCCTTCGGCTGGGGCACGCTCGCCGGAGTGTTTGCCGTGAGCGGGCTCGATCAGCCGTCGTACTCCTTCAGCAACATCGGCTTTCGCTGTGGGCGCTAAAATTCTATAAAGCAGTGGATGCCGTAAACTCGTGCAATTCTCAACCAACGCGCAAGCGCCGGGCTCACGAACAAAGCCTGGGAAACCAGGCTCTCAGGAGGCGAAAGCCCCCTCTTTCTCATGCCCAGGCTCCGCCTGGGTATGCCGTGTAGGCGCGGCTCTGCCGCACCTAGGATTTGCGTTTCCAGGCAGAGCCTGGGAACGAGGTCGTCAACTTTGGAGCGTGACGAGGTACTAAATCGAACCAGACGAGATTGGCACACTTTCTCTGGGGCAGATGTAGGGGCAACCCTATGTGGTTGCCCGGGGGAGGGCGGCCCCGCGGGGCCGCCCCTACACAAACAGTCACGAGACGAAGTGTACGAATCTTCTGTGGTCTGATTTAGACTCTAGCGGACAGCCCGCCCCACTTCTCTGGATGCCCGCCTGCGCGGGCATGACGCCATTCCCGCGAAAGCGGGACTCTAAGATCGAGCACAGATCCTATACATGAGCCGAGAGTTTTATAGATCTTCAGTGCGCAACTGGCTATCCGCGTTTTGCCAAGCCGCGGCAAATGCTTTCTGCACCCACTCGGCGTCGGCCGTCTTCTTTTGCGCCTTAAGAGCTTCGAGCAAGCCAAACAACGAACGCCCGTTGCGTGGGTTGCAAGGCAGTATGGCACCTCCCTTCTCCCAGCGCACCTCAGCGAGCCACTCTTACCCGGCTAACCGCCGCTCGAACGCTGCCAGTTCATCTTCCAGGATACTGAAATAACGCGCCTGGGGGTGATGAAAAACCAGCGCCGAAACCGAAGCCTCAGGTTCCATCATGAAGCCTTCGGTCAACTGTACGTCTATAGCTTCCGTCACCTGCAGGAGGTTAAAGAGCTTGGTCTGATCCTCCAGACGCGGACAGGCAGGGTAGCCGAAGCTCACCCGCACGCCTCGGTACCGCGCCTTGAAGCGCTCGCGCATGGTCAGCTCGGGCGGGTCGGGGAACCCCCACATCTCACGTAGGCGTTGGTGCAGCAGTTCGGCAAACGCCTCGGCGCCTTCGATGGCTAAGGACTGCACAACGTGTGACTGAAGATACGCGCCGGCTTGTTTATAGTGCTCGGACAGTTCGCGCACCCCCTGACCGCAGGTCACGGT
This sequence comes from Binatia bacterium, assembly GCA_041487975.1. GTDB lineage: Bacteria > Desulfobacterota > Binatia > Bin18 > Bin18 > JACQEL01. The sequence continues at coordinate 2,250 of JBGPOI010000238.1, forward strand.
AAAGAGCGCGATATAATCAAGCTTGCCGGACTCCCGTGGCACGACGAAGTCGCTCAGGCACAACCCCTCACCATGCGTCTGCCGGGGAAAGAGGAAGGTTTCGATCACCTCGGTCCCGGCAGGATTATAGACCAGGATGGTGTCCCCACTGGCCTGAGCTGGGAAAAACTTGTACACCGCGCGGGCGCGCAGCAAGCGTTTCGCCAGGATCTCTTCTTCCATCGCCCGCACCTGCCGGTAGAGGTGCTCCGCCTTCTCGTCTCGCTGTTCTAGGAGCGTTTCCAGGTTACCTTTCAGCCCGAGATGTTTGCCGTAGAGCATCGTCGGGTTGAGGTAAGCAAAAATCGCTTCCAGGTCATAGTTGTCGATGATGTGCACGCGCAGGTCCGGCGGCAACGGAATAGTGTGCTCATGCGTGACCGTGGAAATTCGTGCCGACGGCGCGACTTCGTTTCCGTTCACCTGGACAGGCTTACGCGCTTGCGCAGCCAGACGTTTGCGCTCGGCCGCGACTTTCTCGGTCAGCACAGCCAGTTTGTCCGGAGTCACAATCTGGTTCGCCAGATCGAGCCCCTGCATCGCGTCGTTCGCGTAACACACGAGGCCATCATACTCAGGCGCGATCTTGGTAGCGGTGAACCGCGCCGTCAGGGCTGCGCCACCGACCAGGATCGGACAAGTGATAGCTCCGTTCTTTAAGTCTTGCACGGTCACCACCATCTGTTGGGCTGATTTGACCAGCAGACCAGAGAGGCCGATGATGTCCGGCTTGTGCGTGCGGTAAGCTTCGAGCAGAGTTTCGGGAGGTACCTTGATCCCTAGATTCACCACGCGATAGCCGTTATTGCTGAGAATGATCTCAACCAGGTTCTTGCCGATGTCATGCACGTCACCTTTAACAGTGGCCAGTATGACCGTGCCCTTGAGCGCATCCGCCGTGTGTTCCATGAACTGTTCGAGGTGAGCGACCGCAGCCTTCATGGCTTCGGCGCTTTGCAAGACTTCGGCAACGATCAGTTCGTTGTTGTTGAATAACCGACCCACCTCATCCATACCGGCCATGAGCGGGCCGTTGATAATCTCCAGGGGCCGGCGGGTTTGCCGTGCCTCGTTGAGGTCGTCGATCAGTCCGTCTTTGGAGCCTTCGATAATGGAGCGGGCGAGACGCTCGTCCAGCGGTAGGTCCTTGCGCGTGTCTTCTTTGACTTTGGTGTTCTTCTGCCGGAAGTGGGCGGCAAAGGCAGCGATCGGGTCCTCGCCGCGCCAGTAAATCAGGTCTTCGGACAGATGCCGTTCTTCCTCGGGGATAGAGGCGTAGCGTTCCAGCTTCTCGGAGTTGACGATCGCCATATCCAAACCGGCTTTGATGCAGTGGTAGAGGAACACCGAGTTGAGCACTTCGCGTCCGGCTGGTGGCAGGCCGAAGGAGACGTTGCTGATACCGAGAATAGTCTTGCACTCGGGGAAGGTCTGCTTGATGAGACGTACCCCTTCGATCGTCTCTTCGCCGGCGCCAACGTAGTTTTGGTCGCCAGTGCCGAGTGGGAACACCAGCGGATCGAAGATCAGGTCTTCCGCCAGCACGCCATACTTCTGGGTCAGCAGTTCATAGCTCCGCCGGGCAACCTCGAGCTTGCGTTTGCGCGTCACCGCCATGCCCTGGACCGGGTCTTCGTCGATACAGCCGACGACTACCGCGGCCCCGTAGCGTTTGAGCAGAGGAATAACCTTGTCAAAACGCTCCTCACCGTCCTCCAAGTTGATCGAGTTGATGATCGCCTTGCCTTGCGAGCGCTTGAGGGCTTCCTCGATCACCCGGGCGTCGGTGGAGTCGATCATCAGCGGCACTTTGATCTTGCGCACCAAGATTTCGAGAAACCGGGTCACGTCGGCCAGCTCGTCGCGGTCCGGGTCGGCCAGACACACGTCCACCACCTGAGCGCCGCCACGCACCTGACGGCGGCCGAGCTCCGCGCCTTCCTCGAAAGCGCCGGCAACGATCAGTTCTTTGAATTTGCGTGAACCGATCACATTGGTGCGTTCGCCGACCAGCACCGGCCGTTTGTCTTCCTCGATCACTAGCGGTTCCAGACCGGCCACCACGCTGCGGCGCGGCGCTTGGATCACTCGCGGTTTCTTGCCGACGAGCATCTGAGCGAGGAGATTGAGGTGGGCCGGAGTGGTGCCGCAACATCCGCCGATCAGGTTGACCCATCCCTGATCGACGAAACGCTCCAGCGTGGCAGCCATCATCTCGGGGGTTTCGTTATAATGCCCCTCTTCGTCAGGCAGGCCGGCATTAGGCATACACAGAACCGGGAAGCGCGAGAACTGGGCAAGGGTCCGAATATGATCGGTCATGAATCCCGGGCCGGTGGCGCAGTTGAGACCGATAGCAAGGAGGTCGTGGTGCGCCAACGAGATATAGAGGGCTTCAACTCCTTGCCCGGCCAACATCGTACCCATGGTTTCGATGGTACCGGAAACTACGACCGGCACGCTGACGCCAACCTTCTGGAATGCTTCCGTGATGCCGATCAGACCGGCCTTGAGATTGAGCGTGTCTTGCGCAGTTTCCAGAACCAGCAGGTCTACCCCACCGAGCAGAAGCCCTTCGGCCTGTTCGCCGTAGGCTGCGCGCATCTGCTCAAAGGTGACCCCACCGGTGACGGAGATAGTTTTGGTCGTCGGTCCCATCGAGCCGGCGACAAAGCGCGGCTTGGCCGGTGTGCTGTAACGGGCAACGGCTGCTTTGGCAATGTGGGCAGCCGCGCGGTTGATCTCGATCGTTTTTTCTTGCAAGCCGTACTCGGCCAGCACGATGCGGGTGCCGCCAAAGGTGTCGGTCTCAATGATGTCAGACCCGGCCTGCAGGAATCCTTCGTGAATATCGCTAATAACCTGTGGAGCGGTCAAAACTAGATACTCGTTACACCCTTCGTACTCCGGTCCGCCGAACTCCGCGGCGCTCGGCTGCCGGTCCTGGATTGAGGTACCCATAGCCCCGTCAAACAGCACGATGCGCTCATGCAGGAGCGCCAGTAAGTCTTTCGCCGAAGGGGACGGAGGGGGAAGCGCGATCAGATGAGCCATAGCGGTCAATGATAGCCGCCAGGCTGGAGAGAATAAAGTCCCGCAAGCATTTGGGGATCACCTACAGCTTGCAGTCTGAGGGGGGAGGCAAGAGCGGGATTTTCCCCTCTCCCACGTCGCGGGAGAGGGCTAGGGTGAGGGTCTGCGGCGGTTAATATGGGGAACCCTGGTCGGAATTCCGATCATAGCCGCCGCGGTCGTAGTCACGATTATAATCGCGATTATCGCGACGCGAGTCAGACCCGCGGTCGTCGTAGCGGTCTCTGCGCAGGTTTTCCAGTTCCCGGCGCTGACGTTCGATCTCACGTTGCTGCTGCTCAGTCTCAGAAGCCTGGGCGTCCTGCCGTTGCCTCTGGCCTTGCATCTGATCGCCAACGGCCGCACCGCCCAAGGCGCCGAGCGCGCCACCGATCAACGCGCCTTTCCCGGTGTTGTGGTGGCCGACCGCGCTACCAATGATCGCGCCAGCGCCGGCGCCCAGTGCGCCACCACCGAGCGCCCCTTTTTCCCGTTCACTTAAAGGTGCAGCGCACCCACCTAATAGGACAGCGAGGCTTAGCACCCCAATCAGTCGTTTCATAAGTATTCTCCTCCTTGTCTGATGTCTTGTTCCGAGAAATCAGTCTTAATTTGCAATCACCACTTCAACGCGCCGGTTCTTGGCGCGGCCACTGGGATTGTCAGAGCCATTAGGGTTAGTGTTCGGGGCGACAGGATACTTCTTGCCGTACCCCTTAGTCGTCAAGCGGGCTTCACGCACACCGTCATAGCTGAGTTCGTGGGCGACGGATTCAGCCCGGTGTTCGGACAGAGCCAGGTTGTAGGCCTCGCTGCCGATTGCATCGGCGTGCCCTTCGACCGAAACGCGCCGATCCTTGCCGCGGTCCTTGAGGACGGTGGCGATGTGCCCCACTTTGTCCCGTGCTTCAGCGGTCAGCCGGGCGCTATTAAACTCGAACAACACGTCCGGCAGATTGACGACCACCCCGCGCTCGGTTTCGCGGGCGTCCAGTTTGTGTCGCTTCAGTTCTTCCAGCAGGGCGCGGTTACGAGCGATCTCCTGGCGCTGTTGTTCAATCAATTGGCCCTGCGCGTCGAGCGCCTGATCCCCAGATTCGATCTGGCGTCCCACCGCGTAGCCACCGACGGCACCCAGGCCCGCACCGATGGCCGCGCCCGGTCCCGCCTTTCCTTTGTGACTGCCGATGATGGCTCCACTGCCCGCTCCCAACAAACCGCCTAAGATGGCGCCGGCGGTGGATTTGCTCACACCGAAGGGCACACCATTTCCCGAGGAAGCTTGCGGAGCAGGTTGAGAATACGGAGGTTGTGAAGTGCCCTGAGCATCATACCGATCACGCGAACCTGTCGAAGATCCCCGGTCATAAGAGCCAGTGTCATAGCTGTCGTAGGGAGAATCGTCGTACCCATGCGACGAAGAGCCGCACAGGAGCAGCAAACCGAGCGTCAATCCGGCGAGAGGGCGGCGAAGATGAAGAGTTTGCATAGATGTCCCATTGCCTCCCTTTAAGTCCCCCTTCGGCGAGAGACTCTGACAGCAGAAACACCTTGTGCGCGGAAAAGTTGCGTGGGAAAGAGCGGCGCCAGGCGGCAGGTTAAAGCTGGAGCACGTCGAGGATGAAGCCCTCGTTGATGACCTTAGGAAGCCAACTCGCCGAAGACCTCCTTCGTCTGGACTTTGCCGACGATGAGCGCTTATGCTGCGGCTTTGAAGTTCGTTTGCATGCCGTCGACGATTTCTCGCAAGCGGCCTTCGAACTTCGCATTGATTTCCTCGAAGCTGCCGATCAACCGGGCGTAGATCGGGTTGGCGAAAATGGCGTCGAGGTCGACTTTACCATGCGAGGAGAGATTGGCTACGAAGGCATCCTTGATCTTCCGCAGCGCGTGCGTCTGCTCGGGCGTGAAATTGTAAAGCCCCAGGTAACTCTCGAAGCCGGCTTCGATGCGCTCGCGTGTCGTAGGAATCTTTTTCACGCCGAGGACGGCGAGGAAGAAATCCCAGACCGAGCCTGCCGGGAACTCATAGATTCGCTGGAGTTGTTCTTCCGTGAGGATGAT
>JBGPOI010000239.1:0-7419 GCA_041487975.1 Binatia bacterium
AGTGAGGGAATCTCTTCCATCGGTTCCCACTGTAAAGGTGTCCAGGGTTTCGGGGAGAAGGCGTTGACTGAGAGTGTCACGCCGCCGACCTTGGCATTGGTTCCGCAAAACTTACTGTGAATCTTTGCCGTCAGTTCCGCGATGCCCTCGACATCTTCCCGCGTTTCCGTCGGCAGTCCGACCATGAAGTACAGTTTGAGTGACTGGATGCCGCTGCCGACCAACCACTCGGCTGCCCGCAGGATTTCCGGTTCGGTGAGATTCTTGTTGATGATCCGTCGCATCCGTTCCGAGCCTGCTTCCGGCGCGACGGTGACCGAGCGGTTGTTCTGCGCACCCAGCGCGCGCGCCAGGTCCTGGGTAATGACATCGGCCTTGAGCGAGGAGGGAGAGGCGCGACCGCCAGCCTGACCGATGAATTCGCACACGGCGGCAATCCCCGGCTGACTGGCCATTTCGGCACCGATCAAACCGATCGTTGCGCGCTCTCGCAAACCTATAGCGACGCTCTGTTTGAGCGACTCGGTACTGCGATAGCGCACCGGTCGATACATAAAGCCGGCTGCGCAAAAGCGGCAGCCCCACTCGCAACCGCGGCTGGCCTCAACCAGGTACATATCGCCGAAAACGGTCTCCGGGGTCAGAATCTGTGAGGAGGTCGGATACGCGTCAAGATTTTCGATCAGCCGACGCGTCACACGTGGTTTTCCCTCGCCACTGTAGTCCACACGCGTGATGCGACCTTGGTCGTCATAACACGGAGTGAATAGGGTAGGGAGGTACGCTCCCTCGATGACGCTGAGCGCGCGCAGCTTATCTGATCGGCTCAGCTTGGCGGTGCGCACTTGAGCATAGCGCTCCAGGAACTCCGGGATCATCTCTTCGCCCTCGCCGATCAGGAACAAATCGATGAAGTCGGCCACGGGCTCGGGATTGAGAAAAGTTGCCGGCCCGCCGGCGATCACCAGCGGATGATGCTCCGCGCGTTCGCGCGCTAGCAACGGGAGGTGTGCCGCGGCGAGAATGTCGAGGACATGAAGATAATCAGTCTCGAACGAGAGAGAAAAGGCGAGGAGTTCGAAGTCCGGCAACGGACGTTGGTTTTCCAGAGACGCCAAGGGTGTCGCGGTCCGCCGCAGCACGAGGGCTTCGTCTGGGTCAGGCAAAAATGCCCGTTCACAGCGACAGCGCGGGTCCTGGGCGAGGATTTTGTACGCCGCCTGAAAACCCAGATTGGACATGCCCACCGCATAGCGGTTGGGATAGACCAAACAGATCGGGATCTCTCCGGCGCCGCTCGCGGAGAAGAGTTTTTTTTCTTGGGCCAGACGCAGGCGAGCACGTTCGGTAGTCAGCCACATGGGGCAAGACTACACCGCCTCCGCCGGGCGTTCAATGGAGACAAAGGATGGAGGAGTGAAGAGCGCGAAGCGAAAGATGAAGAATAGCCAGTTCTTCTTCGCTCCTCACCCCTCACTCCTCACTCGTTACTGCCTATCTCGCCTTGCGCAAAAATGCCGGGATATCGTACTTGTCGTCGCTTGCCGCCGCAGCTGGAACTGGCTCCTCAGTTCCGCCGCCCTCAGCCCGCTGCGATTTGCGTTGCCAGGTCGGCACGTCGAGCACGTCGGTATCCACGACTGTGCCAATTTTCACTACCTTTCGTAAGCCGGCAGCCGTCCGTCCTGGCGCGGCCAGAGTGACCGCCGGTTTCGCGGGCTCGCGTGGCTGTACCATCTCGGTCTCCCCGAAACCGGTGGCGATGACCGTAATGGAAATTTCGTCCTCAAGCGCCTCGTCGATCACCGCGCCGAAGATAATGTTAGCCTCTTCGTCCGCTTCTTCTTGGATCAGCGTGGCGGCCTCGTTCACTTCATGGAGAGTCAGGGTAGAACCACCAGTGATATTGATAAGAACGCCTTTGGCTCCACGGATGGAAATGTCCTCCAGCAAGGGGCTCGCCATCGCGCGGCGGGCGGCCTCTTCGGCGCGATTCTCGCCGCTGGCCGTGGCCGCGCCCATGATCGCCATGCCCATTTCGGACATGATGGTGCGCACGTCGGCAAAGTCGAGGTTGATGAGGCCGTGCACGGTAATCAAATCGGAGATGCCACGAACAGCCTGCAGCAGCACTTCATCGGCTTTCTTAAACGCCTCGAGCAGGGGCTGACTGCGGCTGGCAATGGCCAAGAGACGCTGGTTGGGGATGGAGATCAGGGTATCGACATGCGCCTTCAGTTCGCGCATTCCCTCTTCGGCACAGCGCATGCGTTTCTTGCCCTCAAAGAGGAACGGCTTGGTGACGACCCCGACCGTTAGTGCCCCGACTTCTTTAGCGATGCGGGCAACGACCGGCGCCCCACCAGTGCCAGTGCCGCCTCCCATTCCGGCGGTGACGAATACCATGTCCGCCCCGGCCAAGTGATGGCGCAGCTCTTCTTCACTCTCCATCGTCGAGCGCCGCCCGACCTCGGGGTTGGCGCCCGCGCCCAGTCCGTTGGCGCCAAGCTGTACTTTGGTCGGCGCGAGGTTGACGCGCAGCGCTTGGGCATCGGTGTTGGCGGCGATAAAACTCGCCCCCGACAAGCCGGCGCTAATCATGGTGTTGAGTGCGTTGCCTCCGCCACCTCCGACTCCGACAATGCGGATCTGCGCTCCATTGCCTCCATTTTCAATAAACTCGATCATCACATACCTCCTTCCATTGCGGTTCCTCCCCCCGGGAGGTCGCTCGCTCTTAAAAAAACTCACGAATCCACTCAACCACCCGTTCTCGTACCCGTTGCCACCCGTGGCCGGAGCGACTCTGAGGGATCCCGTTCGTGTGCATATGCTGCATCTCCCACAGAATCAGTCCTACCCCAGTGGCATACATCGGACTGTTCACCTCATCGACCAGAGCACCGACCTGGGATGGTACACCACGCCGGACCGGCAAGCGAAATATCCGCTCGGCGAGTTCCGTCATCCCCGGCATGATCGCGCTCCCGCCTGTCAGCACGATCCCGCACCCCAGCTTGTCGAGGACTCCGGCAGCGGCGAGTTGTTCCTTGACCAAGGTGAGAATTTCTTGGACACGGAGTTCAATGATTTCGCTGAGTCGCCGCCGCAGCAACGGGGCGGGGTCGCGCCCGCCCACCCGTGGCATCTCGATCATCTCTCCCGGAGTGAGCAGATCCACGAGCGCGCAACCATGACGCTGTTTGAGCTTTTCGGTTTCGGCCAACGGCGCGCGCAGCCCGGCTGCCAAGTCATTGGTGATATGAGACCCGCCGAGCGGCAGGAGAGCCGTATGCTGGACGACCCCCCGATGGAACGCCACCATCCCAGTCGTGCCGCCGCCGACATCGAGGAGAGCGACGCCCAATTCTTTTTCTTCCGGGGTCAAGACGGCCTCAGCCGCGGCCAACACCGCGAGAGTCAGGCTGCGCACCTGCAAGTTTGCTCGTTCGCAGCACCGCAGCAGAGTGTGGACGGCGCTCGTCGCGACGGTAATCACCTGTACATCCGCTTCCAGACGGATGCCGGCTGAGCCGACCGGATCACGGCCACGGTTCTGGCCGTCCACCAGGAACTCTTGCGGCAAGACGTGCAGGATCTCACAGTCCGGCGGCAGCGCGAGGGCCCGTGCGACTTCGATTACTCGGGAGACATCCGCACCGGACACCTCGGGGTCCTTCACCACGACCACCCCCTGGCTGGTGAGTCCCTCGATGAACCCGCCGGTGAGACCGACACAGACGTTGTGGATTTCACAACTTGCGCCGACCTCGGCTTCTTCTATGGCCTTGCGGATGACCGGCACCGCGGCCTCGACGTTCAGCACGAGGCCCTTGCGCAAGCCTTGCGAGAGGGCGGTGCCGATGCCAAGGACCTCTATCCCTTCAGGAGTAGGTTCCGCGACGACCACGGACGTTTTATACGTGCCGATGTCCAGACTCACAATCAGAGAGTTTTCTCTTTGCATGGGCCTTCCCTTATAGTGGACCGGTAAAATCTCGCTTGCTCTGGCCGCGCTCGTCAGCATACGGCCGGACCACGATTTGGCTGGTAAACCGAGCGTCGAACAGGGCAGCGGGTCCGTCAACCGGCCAGGTTTGCAGCGCGACACCCACCTGGGCGACTTTCTCCGGCGTCGTTTCCCAGCCTAGCCGGATGGTGACCCGGCGGCGCGCGAGAAATAGCATGTACCCCAAGTGCGGATCCCAACGGATTTCCGACAGCGGCTCTTGCCACAGACGGGTCAAGGACAGGAGGTGGAGCACCTCGGCCAGGGCGGTCTGCGCGGCTGGTGTCTCGAGCGAGAGGTTGGCAAACCCGCTGACGTACGGCAGGTCGAGGTCCACGTTATTATCCTGCCCGGCAAAGCACACGCCGTCGTCGTCCAGGTAGGTCAAAGAAGGACCCAGCACGACCGCTACTGCTCGCCGTGCCCTCACTGTCACATGGATACCTTGAGGAAACTCGCGTTTCACCTCCGCGGTCTGAATCCACGGATGAGCGAGCAAGCGGGCCTCGACCTGGGCCGGGTCGATCTCCCACAGGCTCATTCCCAACGCTAATCCCCCCCACTCTTGGACTTCCTGCTCGGAAAAGCGCCCGTCGGCATCAACTGTAATATCGCCGACCGTGAAATACGGATGATGCGTGGCATACGGCGCAAGTACCGACCAGCCGAGGTCCAGCACCCCCAGAGTCGCTGCCAACAGAAAACCGCCAGCATACCTGCTATTCTTGGAGTGACGCGCCGTCCGTCGGTTCTCGCGGACGCGAACTTTTCGCCGGCGGGCGATAAGACTCTGGACGAAAGCAAGCGCATTCATATCTTGGCTCTCTGAATGTGCAGTGCCGCACGCTGCAAAATCGCTTCGATTAAGTCTCCGTAGTCGAGTCCAGCATAAACAGCAATACGCGGCAAATAACTCAAGGCAGTAAACCCGGGCAGCGAGTTCACTTCCAACAAAAACACTTCCCCTTGCTCATTGACGCGCGTATCGACCCGACTGTACCCGCTGCATCCCAGGGCTTCGTGGGCGGCCAACGCCACGCTCAGCACTCGCTCGTATACCAATGGTGGCAACGGCGCAGGCAGGATAAATTCCTCCAAGCCCGCGGTGTACTTGACCTCATAGGAATGGAATTCTCCCTTGGCGATGACCTCCATCGCGCCCAGGGCCTTCTCGCCCAAGATACCGACCGTGACCTCTTTCCCGGGAATGTACGCTTCGACCAAGGCCTGTGGGTCGTAGCGAAACGCCTCAGCCAGCGCACTGTGGAAGGTCTCTTGCGAGCGGACAATACTCACTCCCACACTGGATCCCTCGGTACTCGGCTTGACCACGACCGGGTACGATAGCGTGAGTTCCCAAGGAGTATTTTTTTCGATCATCTGCCAAGGAGGCGTTGGCAGTCCATGCGTGTGCCACACTCGTTTGGCCATCGGCTTGTTCATGGCCAGGGCGCTGGCCAGGACGCCGGAGCCGGTGTACGGCACGCCGAGCAGTTCGAGGACTCCTTGGACGGCCCCATCTTCGCCAAACTTTCCGTGCAGCGCGATAAATACCACAGCCATCTCGCGAGCCTGTGCCAGCCAGGCAGCGCTGGCATCCACTTCGATCGGAGCCACTGCGTAGCCGCGTTCGCGTAATGCCTGGCACACTGCCGCGCCGGTCATGAGCGAGACCTCGCGCTCGGCAGAAAGTCCGCCCAGGAGCACTCCTACTTTTTTATCGCGCCATCTAGAATTCATACGTAATGACAGTCGGCAAGGAAGGTGAGCAGTGCTCACCCTCCTCCTCCGTTTTCTTCCATTCCTTATTCATCGTTCTGCCTTCATCATTCATCACTCGGCATTTCCCCATCACCATTCCCCCACCAACCGCACTTCGGGCTCAAGCCATACCTGATCTTTTTCCCACACCGTTTGCTGGATCTGCCCCATCAATTGTCTGACCTCAGCCGCCCTTGCTGTTCCCGTGTTGACAATGAAGTTTGCATGTCGCTCTGACACCTGCGCTCCTCCTCGGGTGAGACCCTTGAGACCAGCAGTTTCAATGAGTCGCCCCGCATACGCGCCAGGGGGGTTTTTGAAGATCGACCCAGCGTTCGGGTAGCCATGCGGTTGTGTCTGCTGCCGTTTGCGTTGCGCTTCCAGCATCGCGGCCAGGAGAGCTTCTTGACGCACCCGTTGCAAACGGAACTCAATCTCGGCCACGATCAGTCCTGGGGATAGAGCTGTGCGCCGGTAGGCAAATCCCAGCCTATCGCCGGGCAAGCGTACCGGTGTCCCATCCACGCAGACGCCAGAGATGGCCTCGACCACACGGCTTAATTCACCGCCAAAGGCGCCGGCGTTCATCAACAGTCCGCCGCCCGCGCTTCCGGGAATACCCTCGGCGAACTCTACTCCTCCGTAACCCTTTCCGACAGCTTCACGGACAAAGCGTCCCAGAGAACGGCCTGCGCCGACTCCTACCTGCGCCGTGTCTCGCTCCTCTTCCCAACGGCTGTAGTTAAATCCTTCTCCCAGCTTAATGACCACCCCACGAATGCCTTTATCACTGATGAGAATATTGGTCCCGCCGCCCAGCAGAAAATAGGGCACGGGTTCTTGGTGGAGCAGCGCGACGAGGGTCTGGAGTTCCGTTAACGTGTCAGGCTCGGCAAAGACCTCCGCCGGGCCTCCGACGCGAAAGGAGGTGTAGCGCGTCAAGGGTACGGCAAAGCGTAGCCGTTCGCCCAAGAGACCGATCAATTGTTCTCGCAACTCAGCGCGCACTCTTTTGTTCCTCACCCAAGGAAGCGAGCAACTCGCTGCCGACCCGATAAATATCTCCAGCCCCCAAGGTCAAGACCACATCTCCAGCTTGCACAACCTCCAGGGCTGCGGCGGTCAGGTCATTTCTCTGCGGCACGAAGCGAACATCCGCATGTCCACGCTTCTTCAATGCTCGGTAGAGGGCTTCGCCCGAGACACCCTCAAGATGTTCCTCGCCGGCCGGGTAAATTTCCGTGAGCAACAATACATCGGCATCGTCAAAGGCCGAAAGGAAATCGTCAAACAGGTCACGCGTGCGGGTGTAGCGGTGCGGTTGGAACAGAGCCACCAAACGCCTGGTGCCTTCCCGGGCGATCCCTTCCCGCGCGGCACGCAAAGTCGCGCGCAGTTCCTCGGGGTGATGCGCGTAATCATCAACCACCAGCACGCCGGCTGCCTCACCCTTGACCTCGAAACGGCGCTGGATACCGCCAAAGCTCTTGAGGACATCCTGTACCTGAGCGAAGGAAATGCCCAGTTCTCTGGCGACCGCGACCACAGCGAGAGCATTCAACGCGTAGTGACGTCCGGGAAGGTTCAGATGCAGTTCACCGAGCCGCTCGTCCCTATGCCACACCTCACAGAAGGTCGTCAGGTCCGAG
>JBGPOI010000240.1:0-7404 GCA_041487975.1 Binatia bacterium
GCGAAGGACCACTTCCCCCCCGAGGTGACCGTGCGCCCGACCGGCAGTCTGATTCTCCTCAACGAAGCAACTGAAGACATTGTCTGGGGGCAGATCACGAGCTTGGGCTTTGCACTGGTGGTGATCTTTGTGGTCTTGTCGCTCATGTTTCTCTCTGCCAAGATCGGCCTCCTCTCTTTGCTCCCCAACCTGCTCGCGATCCTCGTTCTCTTCGGCGTCATGGGCTGGACGGGGGTGACGTTGAACCTAGGCACCAGCATTATCGCCTCGATTGCCATCGGCATTGCGGTCGAGGACGCCATCCGTTACCTGGCTCGCCTGAGTGCCGAGATTCAGGCTACGCACGATCAAGAACTCGCGATCTTTCAAACCGTCTCAACTGTGGGGAAGCCCATCATCTACGCCTCGACCGCATTGGGGTTAGGCTTCCTTACCTTGCTCTTCTCGAATTTCGTCCCGATCCAAAAATTCGGCATTCTTACCGCCATCACCATTGCCGCTGCCTTTGTGAATGACCTAGTGTTGCTGCCCGCCCTGTTGGCTACGACCCGGATCATCACCCTGTGGGATCTGCTCTACTTGGCGCTCGGTAGAGATCCGCACAAGACCATCGGGTTGTTTTCCGGGCTGCGGCCCTCGCAGGCTAAGATTGTTACCTTGATGGGTGAGCTAAAATCGTTTCCGCGTGGGCAACCCATCATTCGTCAAGGTGAGATGGGGAATGAGATGTATGTGCTGATCAGTGGAGTGGCGGAGGTTCTCGTCCACCAAGATGGGCAACTGCGGCACGTGCGGAAGCTTCGGCGCGGCGAGGTTTTTGGCGAGATGGGTTTGATCCGCCATGATAAACGCACAGCCGATGTGATTGCGGTCGAAGATGTGGAAGCACTGGCAGTGAACGAGCGTTTTCTCACCTCCATGCAGCGACGCTACCCCCGTATCGGCGCCAAGATCTTTTTAAATATCGCCAAAGTCCTCAGCGACCGCCTCGAGCAGGAGACCTCGCAACGAGCAGCCAACTAGCGAAGAAGGGCGATCAGTAGGGTGGGCACTGCCCACCGTGACGTAGGGGCGACCGGCCGGGCGTCCCTACCGCCGGACATTCACATCCCGCCCACCGTGCAGGCCGTCCTCGCCGCCAGCACCGTCGAGAAGGACGGGCAGCTTAGGAACGAGCAGAGGCATTGCTCGCTCTCGCAACGGAAGAAGCCCGGCTGATGCTGGCTGAAATTTGCGGCTGGTTTACCGAAGGGTTTGACACCCTGGCCCTCAAAGAGGCAAAAGCATTGTTGGAGGAACTAGATGGGAAGGGTACAATAGAGCCCCCGGCAAAAAGTCCAAGAAGAGGACAGGGCGAAAAGGGGAAACGGGCAAGCGAAGCCGAAGTAGGGGCACGGCCTGCCATTCTTGCTGACCGCTAACCGCTGATTGCTGATCGCTCATAGAATATGCTCCGCCATCTTCACATCAAAAACCTCGCCCTGATCGACGACTTGGAGTTGTCGTTCGACCGTGGGCTCAATGTCATCACCGGTGAGACCGGCGCGGGTAAGAGTCTGCTCATGCAGGCCTTAGGGCTCGCGGTCGGTGGCCGGGCTGCGGCCGAACTGATCCGTCACGAAACCCAAGAGGCGGTGGTCGAGGCCGTTTTCGACATCGAAGATTCGCGTATCACTCAACTTCTGGAAGAAGGCGGCTACGCCACTGACGACGAGCTGCTAGTGCGACGGGTGATTTCGCAGAATGGGCGTGGGCGCGTCTACCTCAACGGCGCCGTTGCCACCGTCACTGTCCTCCGCCAGGTCGGCGAGCGGCTCTTGCACATTTACGGCCAACATGAACAGCAAACCTTGCTCGAAGCCGAGGCCGCCCTGGGACTGCTCGATGGGTTCGCCGGGTTGGGCAAGCAGCTAGAGGAGATGGGAAAAAACTACCAGACCCTGCGTCATGCCTGGACCCGCCTGCAGGCGCTAACCACAGGAAAAGCGGCGGCCGAGGCGCGCCGCGAACTGCTACGCTTTCAGGTCGATGAGATCAAACGGGCTGCGCTGCGGCCTGGCGAGGAAGAAACCTGGCGCCAGGAAAAAGCTATTCTGCTCAACGCCGAGAAGCTTGCTCAGGGAGTAGCCGCGGGAGAGGAGCTATTGTCCGCCGGCGAAGAAGCCATCTCCGACCGGTTGGGACGTCTGCTCACGCGGTTACGTGAACTGGCCCGTATCGACGACAGCCTCAAAGAAGTCGTCGTCTTGCTGAGCGGGGGGCTGGCGCAGATCGAAGAAGCTGCCTTGCATCTACGCAAGTATGGTGAGCATCTCCGGGTGAATCCCGAGCGTTTGGACGAGATCGACGCGCGCCTCACCCTGCTCTCGCGCCTGAAACGCAAGTACGGTGGCAGCGTCGAGGCCATCCTGGCGCTGCAAGAAACCCTCGAACAGGAACTCCAACAGATCGCAGGGGGAGAAGAATCGATCGCAGTGCTCCGGCAGGAAGTGGACACGGCTGCCACGGCTGCTTGGGCGCAGGCGCAAGAGCTGTCGCTTGCCAGACGTGCGGCTGCGCAAACCCTGGAAGCGCGCATGGGCAAAGAACTGGCCGCACTCGGGATGAAAGGCGCGACCTTCAGCGTGCGCTTTCAGGAGGAGAAGTCGAGTGATGCCGGTGAGGCTGCCGGCGAGCCTTTCCTGCGTGGCGCCCACCGGCTGCGAGACACCGGCTGTGATCGCGTGGAGTTTTACCTTTCGGCGAACCTAGGCGAACCGCTTCTGCCCTTAGCCCAGGTTGCTTCCGGCGGAGAACTCTCGCGGCTGATGCTGGCGCTCAAGGCGCTGAGCGCCGCTGTGGGTGAAGCGCCGACGCTGATCTTTGATGAGGTGGACTCGGGCATTGGCGGCGCGGTAGCCGAGGTCGTGGGACGCCGTTTAAAGGCTCTCGCGCGGCAACGCCAGGTGCTCTGTATCACCCATCTGCCGCAGATCGCGGCTTTTGCCGATCATGCTTACACCGTGGTCAAGAACACGACCAAGGGACGCACCGTCTCGTCGGCTAAGAGACTTACTCAGAGTGAGCAACTCCAGGAACTCGCGCGTATGCTCGGCGGGGTGGAAATCTCCGCCGAAGCGAAGCGCCACGCACGCGAAATGCTGGAGGGAGCGCGACGAGGGTAAGGGCGGAAGAACCGGAGAATCGGAGAATGGGAGAACCGGAGAAAGAATTTTCAACTCCCCGATTCCCCGTTTCTTCGATTCCCCCATTCCCGTGTTCCCTTTGTTTCCCGTCTTGCTTTTTGTTGACAATATAGGACCATGTAGAGCGGGAAGGAGGAGCGGCATGGACTTTTCGTTTTCTGCTGAGGAAGAACGTTTTCGTCAGGACCTGCGCGCGTGGCTGAAGAATAATCTGCCTCCAGGCTGGGGCACGTCCGCTTTTAAAGTACCCAAGGGAGACGAACGCATCCAGTTTCTCCGCGACTGGCAACGTCATCTGCATGCCGGCGGCTATCTGGGTCTCTCGTGGCCGAAAGAATATGGCGGCCGTGGTGCCTCGATGATCGAACTAGCGATCTTCAATGAAGAGATGGCCCGAGTCGAAGCCCCTGGTCCACTCAACGTTCTGGGCTTGAGCATGGCTGGTCCGACTATCATCGTCCACGGCACCGAGGAACAGAAGAACCGCTACCTGCTCAAGATTCTCAACTGCGACGAAATCTGGTGCCAGGGCTTTTCTGAGCCAGGTTCAGGTTCGGACGTGGCCTCAATCCGCACGAAGGCTGAGTTAAAGGGCGATGAATTTATCGTCAACGGACAAAAAGTGTGGACCAGTCTGGCGCAGATCGCCGACTGGTGTATGCTGCTCGTGCGCACGGACCCTAACGCGCCCAAGCATCGCGGCATGTCCTACATCCTCGTGGACATGAAAAGCTTGGGGATTACCGTGCGACCTCTCAAGCAAATGACCGGCGAATCGGAGTTCAATGAGGTCTTCTTCGAAGACGTCCGCGTGCCCCGCGCTAACCTGGTCGGTGAGATGAACAACGGCTGGGGGGTGGCGCTGACCACGTTGATGAACGAACGCGGCACGGCGTCGTTTGGCACGCAGGCCCGCTTCCGCATCATTTATGACAATCTGGTGAGCCTGGCGAAGAAGTCCGCGGTCAATGGTCGTCCCGCGGCTCAGGATCCTGGAATCCGCCAGCAACTCGCGCAACATCTGATTGACGTCGAGATCCTCAAGTCTAATTGTTTCCGTAACTTCACTCGCCTGCTCCGCGGAGGAACCCCCGGACCCGAGGGGTCGATCCTCAAGTTGTGGTGGAGTGAACTGAACCAGCGCATGCAAGAAACTGCCATGACTTTACAGGGACCCTACGGCCAGCTTCTGCGCGATTCTCTTTGGGCGGTGGAAAGCGGCCGCTGGCAATATAACTTCCTGCGCTCACGCGCCAATACCATCGAAGCCGGTACCTCGGAAATCCAGCGCAACATTATTGCCGAGCGCGTCTTGCAGATGCCAAAAGGACGATAGCTTATGGCTGATGGCCTATAGCTTATGGCAAAAGGTTTATGCCATAGCGCGAACGAAGTGAGCGAGCCATATGCCATATGCTCTACGCCAATAGAGGAGTCACAATGGATAGAGATCTCATGTTTTCTCTTTACCGCGATATGATCCGCATCCGCCGCTTTGAAGAGGAGGCGGCGCGGTCGTACACACGGGGCAAGATTGGCGGATTCCTTCACCTCTATATCGGCGAAGAGGCGGTTGCCGTTGGTGCTATCTCCGCGATCGAGCCCACCGATTACATCCTGGCCACGTACCGCGAGCATGCTCATTACCTTGCCCGGGTCGGCGATACGAAGGCGGCCATGGCCGAGTTGTTCGGCAAGGCGACGGGCTGTTCTAAGGGCCGCG
Source organism: Binatia bacterium (assembly GCA_041487975.1). Classification (GTDB taxonomy): domain Bacteria; phylum Desulfobacterota; class Binatia; order Bin18; family Bin18; genus JACQEL01. Next base: position 4,909 of record JBGPOI010000240.1, read on the forward strand.
GCGGGTCAATGCATTTTTTTGATGTGCACAGACGTTTCATGGGCGGCCACGCCATCGTTGGCGGCCATGTGCCGATTGCCGCGGGCATCGCCTTCGCGTCGAAGTACCGCGGCGAGCCGGACGTCACTCTCTGTTTTTTCGGTGAGGGTACTGCCAACATGGGCGCTTTTCACGAGGGCATGGCCCTGGCGACGCTGTGGAAGCTGCCGGTGGTGTTCATTTGCGAGAACAACCTCTATTCGATGGGCACCCCGCTGTACCGCACCCTGGCGGTCGAAGATGTGGCGGTGCGCGCCAAGGGCTATCCCATGGCGCAAGAGATCGTCAACGGCGACGACGTCTTGGAGGTGCGCGAGGCGGTGCGTCGTGCCGCCAAACGAGCCCGTACGGAAAGCCTGCCGATTCTGGTCGAAGCCAAGACTTACCGTTTCCGTGGGCACTCCATGTCCGACCCGGCCAAGTACCGCACCAAAGAAGAGGTCGAAGAGTGGATGAAGCGCGACCCCATCCGCATCCTGGCGGAGCGCATTTATGAACTGGGAGTGGCAACCGAGGCGCAGTTGAAAGCAATCGACGATGAAGCCAAGCAGGAAGTCGCCGAGGCCGTCAAGTTCGCCGATGAGTCGCCATTCCCAGACCCGGCTACGCTGTACGACGATGTCTACAGTGAAGCCGAGCCGCAGCTGGAAGAAGAGAAGGTCGTGCCGCTGCCGAGACGGGCGCGAGCCGGAGCGTAAAGCAATTGCGGATCGCGGAATGCGGATTGGGAAAGAATAAGGTTATAATGGTTTCCGTCTGGTTGGGAGGAATATAGCCGTGCGTGAACTGACTTATCGTGAGGCCCTGCGCGAGGCCATGGCTGAAGAAATGGAACGCGATGAGCGCGTGTTCCTCATGGGTGAGGAAGTCGGCCACTACAATGGCGCCTACAAAGTCTCGGAAGGGTTGCTTGATCGCTTCGGCGAGCGTCGCGTCGTGGACACGCCTATTGCCGAAACGGGGTTTGCCGGTGTCGGTATCGGCGCGGCCATGGTCGGCTTGCGGCCCATCATCGAATTCATGACCTGGAACTTTTCCCTGTGTGCTTTTGACCAACTGGTCAACAACGCGGCGAAATTGCGTTACATGTCCGGCGGCCAGGTGTCGCTGCCGATCGTGTTTCGCGGGCCCGGCGGCGCGGCCCACCAACTGGCGGCCCAGCACTCACAGGTGGTGGAGAATCTCTATGCCTATGTCCCTGGCCTCAAGGTGGTTACGCCTGCGACCCCCTACGACGCCAAGGGCTTACTCAAGAGTGCCATTCGCGATGACAACCCCATCGTCTTTATCGAGAGCGAGGTGCTGTATGGTCGCAAAGGGCAGGTGCCGGAAGAAGAATATATGATTCCCCTCGGCAAAGGGGATGTGAAACGCGAAGGGAAAGATGTTACCGTCATTGCCTGGTCGAAGATGGTGTCCGTCGCGCTGGACGCGGCGACGGAACTGGCCAAAAATGGGATCGAGGTGGAAGTGATCGATCCTCGCACGATCCGGCCGCTAGACGAGGCATTGATTCTGCGTTCGGTAAAGAAAACCAACCGCTGCGTGATCGTCGAAGAAGGATGGCCGTTTGCCGGCGCCGGCGCGGAGATCTCCTATCGTGTCACCAGCGGAGCCTTTGACTACCTTGATGCGCCGGTTGTACGGGTGACCGGGGAGGATGTTCCCATGCCTTACGCCAAGAACTTGGAGCACCAGGTTCTCCCTAGCGTCGAGAAGGTAGTTGCGGCGGTCAAAAGCGTGCTCTATCGGTCATAGCCCTTCTCATTGGAGAAGAAAATGGAGAGGCGCACGCCGTGCGCTTCCGCAACGGGAAAAGGGATGTCCCGGCGTGTCGTCACAGTCGTACTTTTGCTGAACTGGGCGCTCTTTGTCCCCGTACCCGGACAGGCGATTCCCGGCTTCTTTACCTCGGAGCGTGGTGCCGGTCCAGGGCATGCGCTTGCCCGCCTGACCTCCAGAGTATTGTTTAACAACAATCGCTCCCAAGAAGGCGCGCCCATTCTCGCGTATGGTTATTTGTCCCATGTGGATGGCCTGCCGGTTGCGTCGAAAAAAGCGGAAGACGAATCGTCAGCGGCGCTCACCATCGTAGTTGAGGGCCGGGTGGCCGACCTGGAGCAAAGCGACTCAGCCTTCATGGTGGAAAGCGAAGGGACGCTACGGGTATTTTTCGCTCCGCAAGCCAAGCGCAGTTTCGCTCACCCTGACAGTTTTCGCAGCGGCGAGGAAGTGGCGGCGTATAACCTCAGGCGCTATGTGTTCTTCAACTCGACCAGCGACTGGTTGCAAGACCGCAGCTTCGCCAGCCTGGTCTCCAGTAAGCCCTTCACGTTCAGAGGCGCGGCAATCGACCTGAGGAGTTTGTGGGGAACGCAACTCATTATTGAGGCGCAGGCCCGCGGCAGGGAAGCACAGCCTTCTCCACTGCCGGAATATTCGGCGGCGATTCCTTAC
>JBGPOI010000241.1:0-7361 GCA_041487975.1 Binatia bacterium
AGTTTCACCTTGCCGTTATAGACGCCTTTGACCGCAGCCAAGCCGACGTTGATGACGCCGCTGTATTCGTTCTCGCCCACAGTCTCAAGCTTTTCGCAGCCGGGCATGCACTTCGCCAAGTATTGCGGGTCAGTGAGAAAAGTCCACACCTTCTGACGTGAGGCGGGAAAGGTCTGCGTACCAGTGAGTTTCATATTCGCTATGTATTGTTCATGCTGCGACAGGCTAGTAGTCAGTCAACGTGCAGTGCTGGGTCGACCATTGCTTCGTCATGCCCGCGCAGGCGGGCATCCAGCAACCATGCCCCTTCGGCCTGGATTCCCGCTTTCGCGGGCATGACGGTATCGGACGTATCAAAATCATGCTGACAGAGTACTCGCACGACCTTACGCTTGTTTGGCGCGCTCCAGCGCTTTTGCCAGGGCCCGCCTGGTGTACACCCGCGTCAGATGGGCACGGTACTCGGCCGAGGCGAAAATGTCACCGTTCGTTTCTACCCCGTTGGTCGCTTGAGCCGCGGCCTGGGCCAGCGTACCGTCATCCGGCATCTTGCCGGTCAGCGCGGCTTCTGTGGCGTGGGCACGGAACGCTTTGGAGGCAGCGCCGGTAACGCCCACCCGTACCTTGGCGCATTGCCCTTTAGCGTCGAGCGTGACCAACGCCGCAACGCCAACCACCGCAAACCCCGAGGCCGGCTGCGGTACTTACAGGTACGCACCGCCCGTATTTGCTGCGCGTGGCGCCACGCGCACCTCGGTCAGGATTTCGCCAGGCTGCAAAGCCGTCGTCAGCATATCGACGAAGAAAGCTTCGGCCTTGATGCTGCGCTTGCCACCAGCACTCACCGTCTGGATCTCCGCCTCCAGGGCCAGGATAGCGGCTGGGTAGTCGGCGGCAGGATCAGCATGGGCCAGACTGCCACCGAGGGTGCCGCGGTTGCGCACCTGTACATCGCCGATATGGCCCGCGCACTCGGCCAGAAGCGGGCATTGCTGTTGGAGCAGGGTGGAAGTTTCCACCTCGTAGTGCGTCGCCCGCGCGCCGAGACACAGACTGCCCTTGTCTTCGCGGATGTACGCCAGATCACGGACCCGGCCGAGATCGATGAGATGGCCGATCGAGGTGAGGCGCAGCTTAAGCGCTGGCAACAGGCTGTGACCTCCAGCCAGGAGCTTGGCGTCATCGCCATACTGGCCAAGCAAGGCAAGGGCTTCGTCCAGCGAAGCCGGCGTATAGTATGCGAACTCTGCCGGGATCATCCCTGTCCTCCTTTGGCTTCCTGAATGGCGCGCCAGATTTTCTCCGGCCGCAAGGGCATGTCGATGTGCTTTACGCCAAACGGCGCCAGGGCGTCGAGCACCGCATTGACCACCGCCGGTGTCGAGCCGATCGTCCCCGCCTCGCCGACCCCCTTTACGCCAAGGGGATTCACCGGCGTCGGCGTCACCGTCCTGTCGAGTTCCATGAACGGCATCATCGCCGCCTTGGGCACGGCATAGTCCATGAGCGAACCGGTCAACAACTGGCCGTTCTCGTCATAGACCACCTCTTCATACAGCGCTTGCGCGATTCCCTGGGCGATGCCGCCGTGCACCTGCCCCTCGACTAACATGGGGTTGATGATGTTGCCGCAATCGTCCACTGCGACATAGCGTCGGAACTTGACCTCGCCGGTCTCAGCATCGACCTCAACCACCGCCACGTGAGTGCCGAAGGGGAACAGACAGTTAGACGGTTCGTAGGAACTCGTCGCCTCCAGCCCCGGCTCGATATTCGGCACCCCGGCTTTGAACCCGTAGGCGGCTTCGACTACCTGCTGGAACAGGATAAACTTGCTCGGGTCACTCTTGAGAAACACTTGCCCTCCACCGAACTCCAGGCTCTCGGGTGGAGTTTCCATCATGTGGCTGGCAATGGTGCGAGCTTTGGCCCTGACCTTATCGAGCGACATCTTCAGGGCGGTGCCACCAAGGGCCATACCGCGGCTACCAAAGGTGCCGATCCCGTACTGCACCACCGCCGTGTCACCATGCACCACGGTAACATCGTCGATGTCCACTCCCAGATCGTCCGCGACCATTTGCGCGAAGCTGGTTTCCTGTCCCTGCCCGTGCGGCGAGATGCCGGTGAGCACCGTAACCTTGCCAGACGGGTCAACGCGCACCGTACTGCTCTCCCAGCCTCCCGCTTTCAATTTAGGGGGCAAGAGCATCGACGGACCGATGCCGCAGATCTCGATATAGGAGGACAGGCCGATACCCAAGTACCGACCCTGTTTGCGCAGCGCTTCTTGTTCTTTGCGCAGGGCGGCATAGTCCACGATCTGTAAAGCTTTATCGAGCGCGGCGTGGTAATCGCCACTGTCGTACACCAGACCAGCGGGTGTAGGGTAGGGAAACGCTTCTTTGGCAATGAAATTCTTACGCCGCACCTCGGCGGGATCCAGTTTCAGCTCAGCGGCAACCGCATCGATCACCCGCTCAGCGATGAACGCCGCCTCCGGCCGACCGGCACCGCGATAGGCATCAGTAGCTATCTTGTTGGTAAACACCGCGATCTGCTCGAAGCTGATCGCCGGCACCTTATAAGCGCCATGCATCAGCAGACCGGTGAAGCTGGGAATCATGGGCGTAAAGAACTGGAGGTAGGCGCCCAGGTCGAGAAAAAACTTGGCCTTGAGCCCGGTGAGCGTGCCGTCTTTCTTGGCCGCAGCCTCGATGTACTGCACCTGCCCCCGGCCGTGAATCGTCGCCGCGAAATCCTCGCGCCGCGCCTGTGTCCACTTGATCGGTTTTCCCAGCTTCATGGCCAGGTACGGGACCAACAACTCCTCGCGATAGACATTGAGCTTGGCGCCAAACCCACCGCCCACCTCCGGCGCAATCACCCGCACGTGATTCTCCGGCACGCGCAGCGCCTCGGCGATCTGCGTACGTAAGAGGTGGGGGATCTGAGTGGCGGACCAGACTGTGAGCTGCTTCATGCCACGGTCCCACTGGGCCACGGTCACCCGCGGTTCCATCGCCATCGGCACCAGGCGCTGTTGGACGATACGCAGCTTGACCACGACGTCGGCCTCTTGCAACGCCTGATCGACCGCAGGGTTGGGCACCTCCATGCGAAAGACGATATTGTCGCCGAACTCTTCATACAGGAGCGTAGAGCCGGCCTCGGCGGCTTTCTCGGGATCGACCACGGCATCGAGCGGATCGTAGTCCGCCTCGATGAGATCGAGCGCGTCGCGGGCGACATAGCGGCTGGTGGCGACCACCACCGCCATCGGTTCGCCGACATAGCGCACCTTGCCTTCGGCTAACAGGGGGTGATGAGGCAGTTTCATACCCGGCGCTTCGGCAACGCAGGGCACCGGGCCAGTCTGGCCGGCAACGTCTGCGGCAGTGAGCACGGTAACGACACCAGGCAGTTCCCGTGCCTTGCTCACCTCGATACTGTTGATCTTGGCGTGGGCATACACGCTGCGGAACAAACTCATGTACAGCATGCCGGGCAGTTGCAAATCGTCGGTATAGGTTGCTTGTCCAGTGATCAGGCGGGGGTCTTCGCGCCGCTTGATCCGCGCCCCGACCATTTTCGGAGTGATTGGCATAGTAGCTCCTCTAGGGGTTAGGGATTGGTTGTTATTTTTATCCAGCCCCTAGCTCCTAACCCCCAGCCCCTAGCCGCTTTGCGGCGTTTTGCACCGCCTTCACAATATGTTGATAGCCAGTGCAACGGCATAGGTTGCCTTCTAAGGCGTGGCGGATCTGTTCGTCGGTCGGGTTGGAGTTCCGCTGCAGGAGTTGGTACGACGCCATAAGCATACCCGGCGTGCAATAGCCGCACTGTAAGCCGTGTTCTTCCCAAAATCCTTCCTGCAAAGGATGGAGTTTGCCGTCTTTCTCCAATCCCTCGACCGTCAGCACCTCACCACCATCGGCTTGCACGGCCAAAACCGTACAGGACTTTACGGCTTGACCGTTGAGGATGACCGTACACGCCCCGCATATGGTGGTCTCGCAGCCGACGTGGGTGCCAGTGAGACTCAGGACATCGCGCAGATAATGGACGAGGAGCAAGCGCGGCTCAACTTCGTCCGTGTGTCGCTCCCCATTGATTGTGAGGTTGATCGTTCTTTTCACATTGCTCTCCCTTGGCGCTGCCAGCGTCTCCTATTCATTGGCTATGTCGCCGCATTGGTCAAGAGCGGCCAAACCATCAGCTCTCCTACTCTTTGTTGGCTGGCTCTTCGAGATTCTGCACGAACTGCCAGCCAAATCTTCCCTTGATGCACAGGTGGCCGTGGCCCACATCGTGCTCGAGGGGTGAGGTGACCTTCACGATCTTATTGTCCTGAACGTGCAGCGTCAGGGTGCAGCCCACGCCACAGTACGCGCAGATCGTATCAGTCTGCGTCTGCTTCGTCTCATCCCAAGTGCTAGCCTGACGCATCTCGTATTCGCTGCGAAACATGAGCGCACCGGTCGGACAGACACCGATACAATTGCCACAATACACACAGGCTGAATCGGGAAGCGGCGTCACGAATTCGGTCGAGATGCGGGCGTCGAAGCCACGTCCGGCGACGGCGATAGCAAAAGTGTTTTGCGCGTCTACCCCACAGGCCTCGACGCACTTATAGCAAAGGATGCAGCGGGAGTAATCACGCACGTAGAGGTCGTTGTCGATCTTCACTGGTTGCGCCACCGTCGTCGCGGTTGCGCCCGCGGGCTCCTGGTGATGGCCAGCCTGCCGGTGATCTCGCTCGCCGCCGGCGGCAGGTGGGCCAAAACGCTCGGGATGGGCGCCGTAGCGTCGCAGGTAACCTTCCACCGCCGGCGCTATGGACAGGTCAACCGACGAGGCGAGAAACTCCAAGACCATACGGCGGCTCAAGCGCACCCGCTCCGAATCGGTTTGCACGACCATCCCGGTCTCGACCCGGCGTGAACAGGCCGGCACCAGTACCCGTGACCCCTCCACTTCGACCACACAGACGCGGCAGACGTTGACTGGCGTCAGATTCTCCAGGTAACAAAGAGTGGGAGTGGGAATTCCCTGCATGCGGCAGGCTTCCAGCAGGGTCGTCCCTTCCGGCACGCGAACCGCCTGCCCGTCTATCGTCAACTCGATGAACCGTCCAGTGGGAGCCGGTGCAACGTTGGTCATGATGTCCTCGAAGTGGTGAAGATTCTCAAGCGAGTCATGGCAGACTCAATGGCACTGGCGGCGGTCTGCCCCAAGCCACAGATAGAAGCGTCGCGCATGACCTGGCCAATCTCGACTTGCAAGGCGAGTTCATCCTGCAATGAGCCGCGTGTGTGGTCGGTGACCAGGCGGTGGAGCAATTCCTCTTGGCGGACCGTGCCGACCCGGCAAGGAACACATTGGCCACAGGATTCATCACGGAAAAAGGCCGCGATCCGCAACACAATGGCTTTCACGTCCACAGTGTCGTCGAAGACCAACACCACGCCCGAGCCCAGGGTCGCACCAATGGTTCGGGTTCCCTCAAAAGTCAGCGGCGTGTCCAATTGCTCAGGGGTGAGGAACGTACCTGCCGCCCCGCCGAGTAGGACGGTCTGGAGCGCCCGTCCGTTGCGCACACCGCCCGCCAGCTCGAGCAATTCGCGCAGGGTCGCACCGAACTGCACCTCATAGACGCCGGGGCGTGTCACGCAACCAGACAGGCAGAACAACTTCGTACCCGTCGAGCCCGGCGTGCCGACTGCCGCAAAAGCGGGACCCCCAGTGAGCACAATATCCAGCACGTTGACCAGGGTTTCGACGTTGTTGACAACGGTAGGCTTGCCGAACAACCCCACCTGCACGGGGAAAGGCGGCTTGTTGCGCGGCTCGCCGCGGTATCCTTCGATGGAGTTGAGGAGCGCAGTTTCCTCGCCACAGATGTAAGCTCCAGCACCGCGGCGCAGCTCGATGTCAAAGCGGAACCCTTGCCTCATCACATTCTCACCGAGCAGACCTCGCCCTCGGGCCTGGGCGATGGCGCCCTCTAGTCGCCTTGCCGCGTGCGGGTACTCCCCGCGGATGTAGAGGTATCCCTGTTCACAGCCAGTGGCGAATCCGGCGATCGTCATCGCTTCCAGGACGGAGAACGGATCTTCCTCCATCAACACCCGATCTTTGAAGGTGCCTGGTTCGGACTCATCGGCATTGCACACCAGATAGTGCGGCCGCACGGCCGCCCGAGCCACCGCTTCCCACTTGCGGCCCATGGGAAACGCCGCGCCTCCCCGGCCGAGCAGTTTCGAGTCGTTGACCTCGCGGATGACTCCCTCCGGCCCTAGTTCAACCGCCCGCCGCAGGGCGGTATAACCACCATGAGCGCGGTAGGCATCCAGGCTGGTCGGATCGACGACCCCGACCCGACGGAGCAACCGCAGCTGAGGATCGCCGACTTGGGGGACGACGGTCGGCGCAGCCTCCGCTGTCGGGCTGTTACTCAGAGCGGTAATCACATCAGCCGTTTTTATTGGCGCTAGCGCCTGTTCCGTCGGCCGTTCTCCAGCAGCGATGAGGAGCGCCGCCGGCGCCCGTTCACAAAGACCAAGGCAGGGGCTGCGATGCCAAGTCGCGCGGCCATCTGCGCTCGGTGTGCCGGCCGGACCAAGGGTACGCTCCAGCTCAGCGCAGACCTGCTCAGCACCGCTCGCCAAACAGGCGATGTCATCACATACATGCACCACGACAGGTGGGCGCTGGGCAAGGGAGAAAAGGGCATAGAAGCTGGCCACCCCGTAGGCTTCGGCGGGTGGGATATCGAGCCGTCGGCACACGTAATTGAGCGCCTCAGGGCTAAGCCAACCGACCCGATCCTGGACCGCGTGCAGCGCCGGCAGCAGCAAATGTCGCCGTTCGCGCATTTCCTGGCCACCCCGGGCCGAGTGGCCTTCTTGCGTCGATTGCCGCGCACCGCCCACCCAGCCGGAGTCGGGCGGACCTAGCACCGCGTCAACCGCCGCTCGTTCAGCCGGACTAGGCGAGACTTCGCTCAAACGTAGATCCATGTTTCCCTCTTCTCGCAGGTTGCGGAAACACCCCGTTCACCCCCTTCGACAAGCCTGTCCTAAGTGAAATCGAAGCCTGCCCTGAGCAAAGTCGAAGGGGGCTCAGGGCGAACGGGATGGGCACTGCAATCGCTAGCAATTTTCCGCTCGTGCTGAGCCGGTCACTCCAGATCCGTCTCCATAGAGGCGCTATGTTAATCCGGTTGTTCCGCTGGCCGCGCCTCTTCCTGAGGCACGGTCGACCGTACCCTTACGGCCTCAATTTTTTCGATACACACAGCGGTTGCTTTGAACTCAGCCGTGCCCGACTTGGGGTCGATCGCGTCAATAGTCAAC
>JBGPOI010000242.1:0-7356 GCA_041487975.1 Binatia bacterium
ACATTTCTCTCGTTTTCACTTCTAAGAAAATCCGCTGGTTTTTTCGCAAAAAAAGAAATTCCCGCCTCTGTGCGTACTGATTTTGCCACGCGATCAGCGGCATATGTTTTGCCTCCCCTCAGTCTGAGCAAAAAACATGAGCACAAGACCGACCGCTGGTTGGCAAGGAGTAAGTATGTGGCGGGCCGCGTTGGCATTAGTGTTGGTCATAGGGTGTGCGCACGCACCGGTTCCCGTCCGTCCAGGGACCGAATCGCCTGGTCAGGGGCATACGGCTCAGCAGGCTACCTCAGTCGCCTCTTCTCCTCCCCGTCGCTTCACCCAGGGTGAAGTTCTCTACCTGCGCCAGTGTGCCGACTGTCACGGCTGGACGGGTCGAGGAGAGGGACCACTCGCGGCAGTTCTGGAGAAAAAGCCGCCAAACCTGAGACAGAGCGAGGTGTTCACACAGTACAGCGAGGCCGAACTGATCGCCTGGATTCTCCACGGCAAAGAACTCGCAGTCTCCGTTGATCTTGCAACCTTGCCTCATACCGAGACCGAGGCAACCGCCCTCTTAGTCCACCTGAAGCGTCTGCCCACACTCGCTTGGCAAGAGGTCAAGGCAGGAGAGAAAGTCTATGATTCCTTGTGTGTTGCCTGTCACGGAGTCCATGGACGTGGTGATGGACGAGCCGCAGTGACGCTCTCGGTGCCACCGCGAGACCTTACCAATCCCTCTTATCAGAGCCAGGTCAGCGACACGGAGTTGCTCCGCATTGTCTCCGCAGGAAAAGGGGGCATGCCCGGGGCCGCGGACGTCCTGAGTTCTCAAGAGTTACACGCCGTGATCACTTTTCTGCGTGTCCTCTCTCCTGGGTACGAACTCTACGACCGATTCTGCGCCGTCTGCCACGGCGCAGATGGCCATCCGCCGCTTTCGGCCCCCCGAGATCGTTTCGGCTTCGGTCTTATCTTTCAAAATATGCCCATCTTCGATTACGAGTATTTTCGCACTCATACTGACGACCAAGTGCGTACCAGCATCCAGCACATGCGCAAACAGAGCCGCGCAGCGATGCCCCACTTCGCCGGTGAACTCAATGCGGACGAAGCGAGTCAAATTCTGGGCTACCTCCGTAGCCTCCCGCCAGAGTCGTAGGTATGTTCGTTTTAAGAGGAAAGTCCGCTCATGGCCTCCGTTACAGATTCTCACAAGCTGCTGTCTACTCCCTCATCTCTGCCTCTTTTGCTGACCGCCTTAGCTCGACCAGAATGCTACCCCCATCATCCCGCTCAGGTTGAGGTGGTACAGACGCATATCTCTGCCGTGTTCCTAGCCGGGGACGTGGTCTACAAGCTGAAGAAGCCGGTGCGGTTCTCGTTTCTCGACTACTCCACTCTTGCCCTGCGACAACACTATTGCCAGGAAGAGGTCCGGCTCAATCGGCGCCTCGCACCCACGGTCTACCTGGGCGTCGTGCCCGTGCTCTCCACCGGCACCGCCTACACAGTGGACGATGTCTCTCCCATGCAGGGCGCCAGCGTAGTGGACTATCTGGTCAAAATGCGCCGACTGCCGGAAGCGCGACGGCTTGATTCCTTAGTGACTGAGGCTCGGGTCACCAAAGAAGGGATCCACGCGCTGACCAAGCGATTGGTTCAGTTTCACCGAACTGCGTCCACCGATCAGGCCGCGCTCTACGGCGCCTCCGACATGATCTGGCGGGCAGTCGCTGACAATTTCTCGGAAACGGCTCCTTTCATCGGGCAAACCTTGAGGACGAAAGAGTACACGCTGATCCAGAACTTCACTCAGCGCTTCTTCGCCGAGCATCAGGAGTTATTCCGGACACGTATCCTCCAGGGCCGCGTGCGCGAGGGACATGGAGATCTGCGCTGCGAACACGTGTATTTTCTTGACGAGGGCGTCACTATCGTGGACTGTATCGAGTTCAGCCCCCGGTTACGCACCTGCGACACGGCCTCAGAGTTAGCTTTCTTGACCATGGATCTGGAGTTGCAAGGCGCTCCGACATTAGCTGCCGAACTCGCCCATACCTATGCAGTCCAGGTAGAGGATGCGGATTTCCTGAGGCTGCTGCCGTTCTACCAGTGTTATCGAGCCTACGTGCGAGGCAAGGTCGAGAGTCTCAAGAGTCGGGAGCCCGAGGTCTCACCAGTAGAGCAAGAGCGGGCGCGGGGGCAGGCACGTCGCGCCTTCCGCCTCGCAGCGCGCTACGCGCACGGAGCAACGCCCCCTGCCTTGGTAGTGGTCTGCGGCAGGGTGGGCACGGGGAAGTCTACGGTCTCTCAGATGCTCAGCGAACACACCGGGTTCGTGGTGCTCAACTCCGATGTCGTACGCAAACGCCTTGCCGGGTTGCTCCCCACTGCTCACGTCAGCGCTGATTACCGCACGGACATCTACTCCGCAGCCTTCACCCGGCGTACCTATGCAACCCTACAGACCCAAGCGGAAGCAGAGTTACAGGCCGGACGCGGGGTCATTGTTGACGCCACCTGTAAACAACCAGAGGATCGTCAAGCTTTGCTGGCACTGGGAAGCCGACTTGGGGTACCAGTGCTGTTCCTTGAGTGTCGAGCAAGTACAGCCGAGGTAGAACGTCGTCTACGAGAGCGGGAACGCCGAGGCGATTCGGCGTCAGATGCCACCTGGGCTATCGCGTTGCGGGAGCAGGACGACAGCCCTCCCTTTGGTGACCTCCCTGACCGTTGTCACTTAGTCATTGATACTGAAGGAGTGGTCGAAGATGCCCTGGCCACCGCCGAGGAATATCTCTCGTGTCCACCATCATGAAGTCGATCGCTGTTTGCAGCTTCAAGAATACGACCGCTTTTTTCTTCTTATTCCCCGGAATCCTACGCTTTTTTTGCCTAATTGTGCAAAATTCACAGTGGCATGCCTCGTGCGAATCATTTCAGGAGAAGATCTATGTCAGCCTGGAATATCCGCCCGTTGATGAGCAGTGCGCCGCCCAGTATTAACCCTAAAGAGAGTTTACGCCGGGCGCGCATGTTGATGCGTATGGCCAAAGTGGAAGAACTCTTCGTCCTGGATGACGGGAAGCTGGTCGGAACCTTAAGTGAAGGTGACATTTGGCAACACTGCCCCACCAGCGCTGTTGTATTGGACGACAAGCAGACCGAAGAGTTGCTGGAACAGTTTCGCGTCGGCGGGGTCATGACCCTCCATCCTCCGGTTGTGACCCCGGAGACGACGTTACGGGAGGCAGTGCAACTCTTTGGCCAATCCGGCAGACATGGCCTGCCGGTGGTTGAAGATGGCGTCCCCATCGGTCTGCTGACTGAGGACAGAGTCATGCAGACAGTGGCGGCGGTGTTGGGAGAAGTCGAACAAAGCGAGATCAGAACGAGGGACAAGTCGTGACGCCTTTTGCGAGCGCTCAGGAAGGGAAAAGACAGTGAACAGGGAAATACCGCACCCGGAAGACCGCACCTCAACGCCCTTATGGCGTGGCATTCTCGTGCCCATGGATTTCTCCGCTCCTTCCGAAGCGGCCCTCGCCTACGCGCTCAGGTTAGCTGGCTTCAGCAAAGCGATAGTGTACGTCTGCCACGTGATCCCCCTACCGCACGTGCTCGACGCCTTTTATGAACACGGCCTCGAACAACCTGAGAGTGTCAAACACATTAGGCAAAAAGTGCGTAAACGCATTAAAGAGATCGTTCTTACCACAGGATCAGAGGTAGCGCCACGGATCCATTTCAGTGAAGGCGAAGCGGTAGAGAAGGTTCTGGAGGCGGCGGCGAAACTCCAACCCGACCTCATTGTCATGGGCACCCACGGCTGGCGCGGGGCGAAACGATTCCTGCTGGGCAGCGTGGCGGAAGCAGTGGTGCGCCGCGCTCCCTGTCCGGTGTTGCTGCTTCGCGCGCCAGTCTTCTTAACAAGTAGTGAGGAAAACAAAGGAGAAACCCCATGAGCCAGCTCCGCCGTATCGTCGTCGGGTATAATTTTTCTCCCGACGGAGAACTCGCGCTCCGCTCAGCTTTCACTCTGGCCGAGCAGTCACAGGCGACACTTTACCTCCTCCATGTCGTTGAGCCCTACCCTATCTACGTCAAAATGCGCTTCCCCACCGCGCCCGCCGAAGCGCTGCTCGAAGAGGTGGTGCTCAAAGCGCGCGCGCAGTTGAAGGATCTGGCGGAGAGTCCCCAATTCTCTCGCGTCCGCATCGAGACCGATGCCCGCATCGGCAAACCTTTCGTTGAACTGATCTCCACCTGCCGGAGTTGGAAAGGTGACCTCATCGTTGTCGGGGCAACAGGGCGCGGCGAAGAGCGATTCCTGGGGAGTACCGGCGAACGGGTCCTGCGCAAGGCGCCGGTCCCAGTCCTGGTCGCCAAGCGCGCCCTGCCAGTCGGACCCAAGACTATTCTGCTCCCGACTGACTTTTCCGTGTGCGCCAAACAAGCGGCTGAGGAAGCGCTGACCCTCGTGCACGGGTTTGGCGGTCGCGTAGTTTTTCTTCACGTGCTGGATATTCGCTACATCTATCCAGCGGCCTATGGCGCCGAGACCGTGCTATTGCCGCCCGTCACTCCCGAGGACCTGGAGCCGGACTGGCAGGAATTTCTCCACGATCTTCCTCTCGGGGGCGGCCTCCTATGGGAGAAGCAGACACGCGAAGGTCACGCAGCCCAGACGATCGCCGAAGCTGCCGCCGAGATCGGCGCTGACCTGGTCGTCATTGGCACCCACGGCCGCAGCGGGCTGGCCCATATGCTGCTCGGCAGTGTCGCGGAACAGGTCCTGCGAAGCACCTCCTGTTCCGTGCTGGCCGTACGGCCGAACGCCTTTCATTTCGAGCTGCCGTGAAAAGGGAGTGACGACTATGGCAAAGAAGGAATCTCGGCCGCCACTCCCCGTGCAGCGTTTGTCGCAGGAGGTGGATCGGCTGTTCGATGAACTGATCCATCGCCCCTGGGGATTCAGCCGCACCAGCGTCGAAGAGTGGAGTCCCCAGCTTGATCTTTATGAAACCGACGCCGCTTTTATTCTCGAAGCTGACCTGCCGGGAGTTAAGAAACAAGAGGTATCAGTGGCGGTCGAAAAGGGTGACCTCGTCCTGCAGGGGCAGCGGTCATTTGAGCGCGTCACGACCGAGGGAAATTTTTACTGTCGCGAACGTCGCGCTGGTCACTTTGTCCGCCGCCTACGTCTGCCCGTGTCCATCAATCACGAACAGATCAAGGCTGAGTTTCGCAACGGTGTCCTGCGAGTCACATTGCCGAAGCTGTCCAGGGAAAAAAGTGAGCGCCAGTAGAGCAACATACGTTGTTCGGGCGGTGCCGCTTTCCCCTCTCCCGGGTTGCGGGAAGGAGAGAAAAGGGCTTCGCTCGGAAAACTCTTGAAGCCAGAGGAGATTTTTATTTCGCGGCGGGGCGCGGAAGCCGCGCGACGAGCACGGGACAGGGGGCATGACGCACTACCCGCTCAGCCACGCTACCGAGCAGCACATGGGCGAGCCCGGTGCGGCCGTGTGAGCCCATCACGATCAGGTCGGCGTGTTCGCGCTCGGCCGCTTGGCAGATTTCCCAAAAGGGATCACCCAACACCGCGCGGGTCTCGACTGTAACCGTGCTCGTTCCCTTTTTCGCGACGAACTCCTGCAGCCGCTTCTCGGCATCAGCAATGAGTTCCTCCTCCATCTTTGCCAGGTCCACCACATAGACGCTCTCTGGATAGGCGAGGTGCGAAAATAAAGGGGCGGCATGCATGACCACGACTTTCGCGCCTTCGCCTTCCGCCAATCCCAGCGCCCACGTGAAGGCATGCTCGGCATGCTCAGAAAAATCGCATGGTACCAGAATTGTTTTGATCTCCATGATTCCACCTCCTGTAGGGTCCCCAGGTTCTAAGGGGTTTTTACGGTTACGAGAGCCATTCCTTAAAGGTGCCCCTTTTGAGTAGGTCGCGAAAGCAGCGCAAGCAATCAGTCTCAGTCAGCAACCCCACCAGCTTGCCTTGCTCATCCACCACCGGCAGACTACCGATTTTCTCCGTTACCATCTTGTCCACCGCTTCCACCACCCCAGCTTCGGGTCCGATCATCGTCACCGTTTTGGTCATGACGTCTTGCACTTTTACCTTCCCCAGCCATTCATGCTCTTTCGTCCGATCGAAGCCCAAAACCGACGAGATAGAAGCCTTGTACAAATCACGCTGCGTGACAATGCCAACCACACGGTTTTCCGCATCAACAACCGGAAGATGACGGATTCGCCCCATATTCATGATGTCTTCGGCGACACCGAGCATATCCATGAAGTGCAGAGTGACCACATGGGTTCGCATCAGATCTTTAACTTTCATTGCTGTTACTCCTTATGTGAGATTCTGTGAAGACCCGGCGGCTCTCTCTTCCAGCAGAAGCAAAATCTCTGCCGCTCGGAGAGTGGCCTGAGTGACGACAATGGGAAAGGACTTCTCAGAAACAAGAAGAAAGAGGCGAAATTTTCTTGCACGTAAGAAAAACGGTCATAGTTTCGCTTTTTCCTACTATGCTCAAGACAGACACGGTGACTTTGATTGAGACGTCGGCCTCGCCAGGTCTCGCTTGTCGTTTTGTTTCTGCTATTTTAACCGGGTGACTTGTCTCGCTATGCGGCAGTGGTGGCGTCTCTTGCTCAGTCTCTTAGTGACTTTGACCTTCCTAGTCTCGTCACTAGCCGTCTGTAACGCACACCTTTCAGCAAGAGAGCACCCTGATTGCGCTCGCTGTTTAGTGGCTTCCACATCCCGGCGCGAGGATGGGATGCCCGTACATCTACCTATTGGTCCGCATCATTGCCCCAATCATGTGTGCGGACATCTTCATCTACCTTTCCTTGTGGATGGTAACGTTGGGCTGATACCGCTCATAACGTCCCGGTTCTTCCTGGACGTAACCGACACTGGCGGACGCGAGCCGCTACACGCGCTCCTGAAACCTCCCCGGGCCTAGCCTCCTTTCTCTCGCTAACAAGCTTCTTCCGACTGCACCCTTGGGGTGTGGTTCTTTCTCTCCTCGAGTGTGGAGGTGCGCGATGCGCGTGACACCGCAGTGTGTCCTGACTGCTGTCCTCTTGTTATTTATCCCCGTGCTAGGCCACGGGCAGGAGTCCTTGTCATTGACCCTGCCTGAAGCTCTGGCTCTGGCGCGAGATCGCAACCCTGACCTTCAGGCCGCTCGTCAAGAGCTAGAGATAGCCCGTGGGCGGCTGGTTAAAGCTCACTATCCCAGCCAATTTAATCCCGCGCTCGGCAGCGAAGTCACCGATCGCTCGCGCGGTGAGTCGGGCGAGCACGGCGACTCAGTTGACTTTTCCTTCTCGCTCTCCCAGGAGATC